>JALYQJ010000369.1 GCA_030855875.1 Acidobacteriota bacterium | reverse complement strand
AGTCCGGCGGCTGATTCGATTTCTAAATCGGGGCTGCCGCGTTCGACGGTTGAATTTGTAACTTCGGCTAACTCGGAAAGTTTCATAATGATTATTTCTTGGCAAACGGAAAAGAATAAACTAACATTCTCCTGAAGGAAAAAGAAAGTTATGAGCCGGAGCAATTTAGCATACGCCCAAAAAAACGAATATTTAACGCCCGAAGAGTATCTGGAATTCGAGCGCGAAGCATTTGAAAAACACGAATACAGAAACGGCGAAATCATCGCAATGGCGGGCGCAAGTGAAAAACATAATGTAATTGCCGGAAACTTATTCGGTGAATTGTTTATTCGGTTGAAGGACTCGAAATGTCGTCCATTTACCGGAGATTTGCGCGTTAAAGCCGTCAAAGCAAAAAAAAGTAATTATTATTATCCCGACATCGTAATCACCTGCGGCGAGAGAATATTCGAGGACGATAAAAAAGACGTTTTGCTTAATCCGCAAGTCGTCATCGAAGTCTTGTCGAAATCTACAAAGTTAAAAGACCGCAACGAAAAACTCGAATCGTATTTCGCACTTGCGAGTTTGAACGATTATGTTTTGGTCGAGCAGGACGCGATGCGAATCGAACATTTTTCACGGATTGACGAAGAAAACTGGCGGCTTCGGCTGTTAAATGAAAAATCAGACGAAATTATTCTCGAGAAAATAGGTTGCCGCGTTTCGCTCGCCGATGTTTATAACGAGATTCAATTTGAAGAAACCGTGAGAAAAATTGAGAAAAAGAAAAAATGATTAAAGTTTACGCCGCCAATTGATAAGGCTCTTCGGAATTTACAAATGTCGTCTTGAAAAGTAGCATTGCGATATGCAAAACTATTTTTGCAAATAAATTTACCTACGCAAAGTTCTAACCTTTGTTATCCAAACTTTCCCCTTATCAAAATTCCAGTATTACAGGAGAATCAATTATGAGTGAAAAAGGATCGAATCAACCGGAGAATAAATATTCAACCGAGGATTATTTAAGTATGCAGCGACGCAATTCGACGAAAACCGAATTTAACGAGGGGCAAATAATGGGAAAAGCAACCTCGAATCGCTGGCATAATTTGATCAGCACCAATGCCGCGATTGCCATCGGCGGACGGCTTCACGGACACAAGTGCGACATTTACGCCAACGCGATGTGCGTCAAAATCAAAGCCAATCGTTACTGCTACCCGGACGTGATAATCGTCAACGGCGAGCCGAAATTTACCGACCAATTTCAGGATGTTTTGCTCAATCCGACGATTATCGCCGAGATTTTCTCCGGCAAAACAAACACGACCGACAAAAACGAAAAGCTGGAAAGTTATCTGGCGATGGAAAGTATCCGCGAATGTCTTCTGATAAAAGAAGACGAAATGCGCGTCGAGCATTACGCCAAACAAAATCCTAAACAGTGGATTTACCGCATTTACAACGAACGCGACGACGTGATTTCGCTCGAATCGGTTAACTGCAAATTGTCTTTGCAGGAAATCTACGCGCAGTTGAAATTTAAAAACGCGGAAATCAGCTCGACAACAGCGGCAAGTTAAAATTTTATCAATGTTTCTGATCGAGATTCGCAACCGTAAAATTTTACGGTTGCGAATCTTTTTTTTTACAATAAATTCACCGGATCAATCTCCACATAAACGATCTTCAAATCGCAAAACTTTTCCTGCGCGTCGTGAAGCGCGAAATCGAGAGTTTCGCGCAGCTTGGCGCGGTTTCGCGCTTTTACTAAAATTTGCAGACGATATTCGCCTTTCAAACGCGACAGAGGCGCGGGCGCGACTCCTAAAATACGGCAATTTTTACCGGAATCGGCGGCGTTTAAGCAATCCTTCAAAATCTGCGCGTTATCAAAAGCGTAATTATAATTCGTGTGTTTTATCAAGATCGAAGCCAGCGCGACGAACGGCGGATATGATAATTTACGCCGAAATTCGATTTCTTCAGCGTAAAACGAATCGTAATCCTGAGCGCAGGCGTGAAGCAGCGCGTAATGTTCCGGGTGATAAGTTTGAATCAAAACACGACCCTGCAAAGTTCCGCGACCGGCGCGACCGGCGACCTGCGTTAAAAGCTGAAATGTCCGTTCGGCGGAGCGAAAATCGGGAAGAGCCAATCCTGCGTCAACCGAAATCACGCCGACCAGAGTAACATTCGGAAAATCGTGACCTTTGGCGAGCATCTGCGTTCCGACGAGCATATCAATTTCGCCGTCCGAAAACTTTTCCAGAATATTTTCCAATTCCTTCCGTTTTGAAGTCGTGTCGCGGTCAACGCGGGCGATTCTCAAATTTGAAAACTTTCGCTTCAAAACATCTTCGATTTGTTCCGTGCCTTCGCCGACGAAAAATAAATACTGACTTTTGCACTGCGGACAGCTCCGAGGAGTTTTTTCGCGGTGATTGCAGTAATGACAGACGAGTTTTCCTTCGCGTTTGTGAAATGTGAGCGTGATGTCGCAGTTGTTGCAGCGAATCGCTTCGCCGCACGAACGGCACAAAACGAACTGCGAAAATCCGCGCCGGTTGAGCAAAATTATTGATTGTTCGCCGCGTCCGTGAGTTTCTTCGATTGCCGCAACAAGCGCGGGCGAAAACGATGTGTCTTTGCCGAACGCTTTGAAAACGTCGCGCATATCCACGATTTCCGCCCGCGCCATCGGGCGATTGCCGA
>JALYQJ010000337.1 GCA_030855875.1 Acidobacteriota bacterium | reverse complement strand
CAGAGAAAACATAAAAGTAAGACATAGTAGATAGTTCGTTTGTGATAGAGATAATCGAATAACTGCATTTTATAATCAGGTTTTAGATAACGATGGGTTTAGAAGCCGCTTAATTTTCTATTTACGGGCAACGATTTCTTTTTGAAGTTTTTCGTGAGGCTCAAAGCCAGCAGTAAAAAGAACAGAGGCATAACGGTTTGTTTATGTCTCCACGCCAGTCACAGATTAGATAATCCCCAAATCTGAAAACTGGCATAAACCACGCAAAAAGCGATAATCGGCGCAAGTTGATAAAATCTTTCTTTAAAGAATTCTTTTATCGCCGGAAAACCTAAAATAAAGAAAACAATTAACGCTATATTTTCAATCGCGGCGAAACTGGTACGTAAAGAGCCGTCGAAAATTTGCCACGGGAACGGAGCGAAAAAGAAATAAATGGTGGCAACCGGAATCAGCAAAAGGCTGCCTTGATATTCCGAAACCACATTGGTTCCCGAACCGGTCGTCTTCGCCATACTCGTCCGCCAAGCGTCAATCGATTCGTTTTGTGATTCAAGCCGCGTAAAATCCCGGTTAACAACCCCGCTCGTGTCCAGAAAAAACAATAGTGAGGCAAGTAACACAACGCCTAAGACGGAATTTCTAACAAAGTATTTTTTATTGGTGATGAGGGCTTTGATAAGAAATGCCCCGGCGCAGATATAAAAAGCGTAAAACCGCATGGTATATAATACCAGCATTAGCGGAGCCGAAGTAAGAACGTCTTTTTGCGTAAAGCCTTTCTGACTTCTAATAGCCAGATAAAGCAGCGACCATTCGAGACTAATAACTAAAATCTCTTTTGAAGTTCCGGCTGAAAGCAGCACGAACGACAGCCAGAAAGTCATTAAAAACGCGGTAATTCTCGCTATTTGAAAGTCGAACAAGGTTATCGCCAGCCGATAAACGACAACCACTAAAATTGCTCCGAAGAAACTGTTTGTGACAGAAACGATTAGACGACTCGCGCCGCCGGAAATAAACATCGGAATTCCCCAAATGATATTTTGCCCGATATTTTGCTTTTCTAAAAAAATTCTGTAAATGTCGGAAAACAAGCCGTCCAAACCATTTTTATACCAGTTTTCGGCAGCAGTCCAGGCATGGATATAACCCGAAGCGTCCTCATCTCCGAACATTTTTTCCAAACCCCATCCGTAGATAATAAACCCGAACAAAACCCGAATCGAAAAAGCTATATAGAATATATTAAGTTGAAAATCCGCATCTTCTTTGTCAGCATTTTTGCCGAAAAAAAATGGGGCAGCCAATCCTAAAATCAGGAAAAGCGGAATAAACATCATTTCATCCGGTTTCTCGTAAAGCAGAAAAGGCGACTGAATAATTAACGCAAAAAACGTCAGTAAAAAAATAAGTTTTCCGTATCTCATAATTAATGCCTAATAATGCCGGGCAATAATGTTATTTAGCAAAAAAGCGACTGCCGAATAACGCTCTTAGATTTTAAAGATGTCCGTTTTCGTCACACGCTTCGCAAAATCAGGTTGTTTTCCAATACGAGCGCGTCAAAGTTCGCATTCTTAAACGTATTTATTGCGTCCTGCGGAGTACAAACAATCGGCTCCTGGATATTGAACGAAGTATTCAAAAGCATCGGAATTCCGGTCAGCTTTTTAAATTCATTGATCAAATTCCAGTAGCGCGGATTCACCTCTTTATTAACCATCTGCGGACGCGCCGTACCGTCAACGTGGACGACCGCCGGGATTTTCGATTTATAATCTTCCGCAACCTCGATGACCGTAATCATAAACGGGTCGTGATGCTCCACGCCGAACACTTCCGCGCCGTGTTCTTCGAGCATCGAAGGCGCGAGCGGGCGAAACCATTCGCGCAGTTTAACTTTGTGATTGAGAGCTTCGCGCAGATTTGCCTGTCGCGGATCGGCGACAAAACTTCTCGCGCCGAGTGCGCGCGGTCCCCATTCCATTCTGCCTTGAAACCAGCCGATAATCGCGCCTTCGGAAATCATTTTCGCCAATTTCGGCAGCAATACGTCATCGGGCAAAGTTTCGTATTTCAAACCCGCTTCGGTTAATGCCGCCTGACATTCTTCGTTGGAAAATTTCGGTCCCCAGTAAGAATGATTCATCACGAATTTGCGCGGATTATTCAGCTTTTGATGCCAGATCATTAACGCCGCTCCGAGCGAACAGCCGGCATCGCCCGCCGCCGGCTGCACGTAAAATCTTTTGAACGGCGTTTCGTGGAAAATCCGCCCGTTCATCACCGAATTAAACGCCACGCCGCCCGCCATGCAGAGATTTTCTTCGCCGGTCATCTCCTTGATTTGTTTGACCAGATGAATCGCCGTAGCTTCCAAAACTCTCTGTGCGCTGGCGGCGATGTTCCAATGGCGTTCGGTCAGTTCTTCGCCTTTTGCGCGCGGTCCGCCGAGTTCTTTGCTGACTTCATCGGAAAATTGATAATGTTTTGCCAGATGATGATCGAGAACTTTGATATTTAAATTAAAACCGCCGTTTCCGTCGGTGGTCAAAACCCGTTTCGACAAAAAATCGTAGTATTCGGGTTTGCCGTAAGCGGCGAGTCCCATCACTTTCCACTCGTCGCCCGTGAACATATCGAAACCGATATAATTTGTCACGGCGGAATAAAACTGTCCGAGCGAGTGCGGCAGTTTGATGCGTTTTAAAACTTCAATTTTATTGCCCGCGCCTTTGCAGAAAAGCGTCGTCGTATCTTCGCCCGTTCCGTCCCAGGTCAGAATCGCCGCCGTTTCAAAAGGCGAAACAAAAAACGCGCTCGCGGCGTGAGTTTGATGATGATCGAGATAATGAAACTTAAAATTGCTTTTGCCGAAACGCTCACGGATGAGCGACGGATATTTGAACATTCCAAGATAACTGCTGCCGACTCCGGTCACGCCTCGATCAGCCCGCGCCTTAAACATACCCGGAGAAATCAGAGCGGCTTTGACGGCTTGCATCGCTTTGTGCCGCAAAACCCACGGTTTCCAATACAAGCCGATGTGTTCGACATCGGCAATCGTAATTCCGGCTTCGTCCAGACAATATTGAACCGCCAGAAAAGGAAAACCGCTTTGATGTTTTTTTCGCGTAAACCGTTCTTCTTCAGCCGCCGCGATGATTTCACCGTCTTTGATAATGGCGGCGGCAGAATCTCCTAAAGTTGTCAGACCAAGAATATACATTTAATTTTCTACTAATTTCTACGATAAATCACTTCTAAAATTTATTATTAATCTCTCACCTTACGCAAAAGGTTGTTTTTGTCGCCAAACGGCGACTAACAATATAGCGTAGGGTGAAATGAGCGACGCGAGTGAAACCCTACGTTAGTTACAATTTCTCAACCGCTCACCGAAGGTGAGCAACAATGAAACTCAAAGTTGTTCGACACTTTCAGCGTCGAATTATATGGTTATCAAACTCGTAGGGTTGCGTTCACGTTCGTTCGCTTACCCTACGCTTTATTGTCGGTCGCCGTTGGCGACAAAAAACAAAAATTCGCGTAACATACGTTATCAATTCAATTCGGCTATTTCCGACATCGAAAGCGTTTCTAAATCACCTTTTTGCCGGAGTTCAGTCGCATACTGAAGAATCGCCCGCAAGCCGTCGAACATCTGATTGATTTCAAAAGCCATATTCGTCGGGTGAAACCACAGATGAAAAATACGTTTCTGCTCAGCGGCTAAATCCAAACCTTTTCGCGCCCGTTTAACGCGGAGTGACATCGGAATATAACGCCGAACGCCGTGCATCGGGAAAAATATCATCGAACCCGGAATATTCAGCAAACCGTTCGCTTCGTATTCGGGCAAAACAACCGGCGGCGCGGCGGCGGTGACGACATCCCAAAGATGCGCCAGACGTTTTACTGCGCTGCGGTCTTCGCCCTGTTCATACCATTTCGGAATCGCGCCGCGATAAGCGGTAAAACCGAATTCCTTTAAAATGTCCAGATGCCCGACCCGATCACGCGGAAAAGCAAACGAATTTAGTTTAACATCGAAATCCTGCGCCGCTTTGACGCATCCGGCAATATCCGTGCGCGCACTTTCAATTGAACAGCCTTCGTCACCGAAAATTATATGCGAAAACGAATGACTGCCGATTTCTTGTTTGAACGGATTGTTGAGAATTTTTTCGACTAAACTTTTACCGTAAAACAGTGGAGCGTTTGCTTCGTTGCTGCACGGATCGTGCGTAAACCAATCCTTTTCGTGCCATTTATGACGCGGGCGGGTAATTTCGGGATGTTTTTTATTTTCTTCCGATTGACAATTTTCCAAAAAAAGATGCCCGACCGTACACCACGTCGCCGGAATCTCGAACTCTGTAAAAAGCTCCAGTAATCGGTCAACGACTTCGGCTCGTTCGAGTTCGCAAGCCTGACGAAAGTTTTCAACGCCGAACAAATCAACCGTTCCCCAGATAAGTTCAAAATCCAGACTGATTGTAAAAATTCCCTTTTTCAGTTCGGGTGGTTTCTTTTTAGTCATCAAACTTAACTCCAATTTTTATTTGACGGCTTTGATAAGAAACATATTCGACAGTTCACGAAACCCGGACTTATCCGTCAAAGCCGCGTCAACCGATTCCCACTTTTTCAGCATTGACGACAAAGATTTCGGAAAAATCCGCGCCACCCAATTAACCGGACCGATATAAACGCCGTGAATCTGCACGGACGAAAAACCGGCATCGGTAAACTCTTTTCGCAACCTTGCGGAAGTATGAAAAGACTGCTTGTGCTGCGCGAGATCGCCGATTTTTACGCTGTGCGCCACTTTATTTATCAAAGCATATCCGTTCAAGTTTAACAAAGGAGTCGCCGTTACTAAACAGAAACCGCCGGGTTTAAGAAGACGCGACATTTCCGCGATGGTTTTAGCGGAACGCGGCAGATGGCGCAAAACTTCGATTGATAAAACTATATCGAAACTTGCGTCGGGCAAAGGAATTTCTTCGACATCGGCTTCGAGAACAACCGAATTTGGGTTATTGACGCGGGCGTGTTCGAGCATTTCCTTTGAAGCGTCAACTCCGGCAACTTCGTAACCGCGCTCTCGAAGCTGCGCGATATGATGCCCGGTTCCGCAGCCTGCGTCGAGCAGACGCAAACCGTTTCCCTTTTGCGGCAGATATTTATCCAACAACTTATGAAGCCGGTGACGACTGTATTTGAAACAATCCTCATAAGCCTCCGTCGTCAAAGTTTCATAACTTTCCGCAAACTGATCGGCGCGGTCGGACTGCGTTTGAATCGCCTCTTTTTTTTGAACTTCCTGTGTAATCATAAAACCTCTTGATTATTTGATTTATTTAACTATTTTATTTAACCAATTGATGCGCCGCCAGTTCCGCCGTCGCCGCTTCCACGCGGTCGTCCGGTCTTTGGTTTTTAACCCAATCGAGCAAGCCCGCCAAACCTTCTTCCAATTTCACCTGCGGCTCGTAACCTAATAAATTTCTCGCCTTTGTAATATCGGCGATGCAGTGCCGGATGTCGCCTTCGCGGTATTTGCCGACGAATTCCGGTTCGATGTCTTTTCCTAAACCTTTTGCCAGCATCTGCGAAATTTCGCCGACTGAAATCGGTCGTCCCGTGCCGATGTTGATCGTGTTGTAATCGGCTTTGTCGGTTTCGAGCGCGAGCAGATTCGCCCGCACGATGTCGCTGACGTGAACGAAATCGCGCGTCTGTCCGCCGTCTTCAAAAACTACGGGTCGCTCGTCGTTCATCAAACGCGACGAAAAAATCGCGCAAACGCCCGTGTATGGATTTGAAAGTGCTTGCCGCGTTCCGTAAACATTGAAATATCTAAGCGCGACGGTCGGAATTTTATAAGCGCGTCCGACGCTCAGACAATATTGTTCCTGATCTTGTTTGCTGACCGCATAAACCGAAGTCGGAAAAAGCGTTTTTTCTTCCGTTGTTCCAATTGGCTTTAATTCGCCGCCGCAAGTTTCGCAGGAAAATTCCCAATCGTGCGCGTCGAGCTGCGCGTTCGAGCGAAGCTGCGGATAAATCATTTTATCGCAGATTTCGCAGAGATACGCGCCTTCGCCGTAAATTGACATCGAAGACGCGACGACCAATTTGCGAAATTGTTTTGGACGTTTGATTACTTCTTCAAGTAAAACAGCGGTTCCCAGATCGTTCGCTCTCACGTATCGAACGATTTCATACATTGACTGCCCGACACCGACTTCCGCCGCTTCGTGATAAATTACGTCAATGCCATCTAAGGCTTTAGCGACCGCATCCGCGTCGCAAACGTCCGCTTTAATAAACTCCGCGTCTTTATTCAAATGTTCGGGAACATTCGCGCCGTGAACCTGTTCGACTATCGAATCTAAAATACGAACTTGATGACCTTTTTCAACCAACGAATCAACCAGATGAGAACCGATAAATCCGGCTCCGCCCGTAACCAGAATATTTAATTTTTCCATATAAAATTGCTGTTAATTATAAACCTTTTCTTTAATAACAGATTTAAAAACTTCATAAACTCTCGGTGCCTGCGATACGGCTGAATAACTTTCTTCGACGGTTTTGCGTCCCGCCGCGCCGAGTTTTCTTCTCAACTCAAAAGAATGAAGCAGTTTTTTCAGCTTCTCGATCCATTCATCTTTGCCGTCAGCCAAAAACCCGTTTTCGCCGTCATTGATAATCGTTGAATTGACACCGACCGGCGAGCAAACCGTCGGAATGCCCAACGCCATATACTGCAAAGCCTTCAAACCGCATTTTCCCTTGCTCCATTTGTCATCAGGCAGAGGCATCAAACCGATGTCAATTTTTTGCAAATCTTCAATCTCCGTTTCCGACCGCCATTTTAGTGCTTCGGTGTCAACGCCGGGAAGCTCATAATTCGGCGTTCCGATGACGCGCAGACGAAATTTTTCCTGCTTTGCGAGTTCCTGCAAAACTTCGCGTATCGTATCCAGATTCTGAACCGTGCTGAAACTTCCGCTCCAGCCAATAGTAACAATTTCGGAATCCGGTTTTTTCTCGACCGTCCTGTATTTTTCCGTATCAATCGTGGTCGGAATAATAGTTACATTTTCGTTAAACCGTCCGGCATAATCAGCCAGATATTGATTTCCCGCCATTATGTGAGCCGACAATCTACAAATTTCCCCGGTCTTATTAGGAAACTTTAAATAACTCAAATAACCGTTCGACGGACTTACGTAGGCGTGAAAAACCGCATCGTCAAAGTCAAAAATCATCGGCACACCCGAACGCGCGATACGCCGCTCGAACCAAGCCGGACCGAGCAATGCGGCTTCGCGGAAAACATAAACCAAATCAAACTGTTTAATTGAATTCAATTCATCGCGGCGGCGTTTAATATTCCGCATCACGGCTTGTATTTTCGGTAAGTTATTGCCGCCCTGATGAAGAATCTGCCGGAGTTCTTCGGTTTCAAAAGGAGAATAAGTTATCTCCACGCCCTTCGCTTTCAACAAATTTTCCCACTGTTCGAGACGAAAACGCTGTCCGGGAGTGGTATCGTAAATACTTGGAACTATCGCTAAAACTTTCATAAATGCGTAAGATAAAGATATTAACAACTGAAATTTATCTTTGCAAAAGGTTTTGGTAGAGTCGGCGATAACCCTCTCCGCCGATTTCGTTCAGATCGAAGTATTTTCGGGCGGTATTTCGACAATGCTCTTCCAAATTTTCCTGCTGTAACAAAGCGTCGGTTTTTTTTAATGCTTCCAAATAATCTTCATCGGTAAATCCGCGCAAAATCACTCCTACTTTTTCTCCTTCGATTAAGTTGTCCGAATCGCCGATGCCGTAATTTGAAACAACCGGCAAACCGCAAGCCAGATATTCAGGAATTTTTGTCGGCGAAGCGGCAATTTGTGAAAATGTCGGTTTGCGAAACGAAATCCCTAAATGCGCTGTTTTGAGATATTTCGGAACTTTATCGGGCAAAACTCCGGTGACCGCGTAATCGGTTTCAGCGATTTTCAAATCGTCGAAAGCCGTCTGCACAATTTGCGGCGGAGAAGCGGTCAGAATCTGAAAAAAAGCATCGGGTTTTAGCTTTTTCAATTCCAGGAAAAATTTCCCCATTTCGCGTAAAAGATACAATCCTGAAACTGATCCGGCGTAAATCAACTCAAAACGCCGACTCTTTTCGATTTTCTTTATTTGATCAATCCGCGAAAAATCTACACAGCACGGAATAACATTAATATTTTCGCTTTTCGTTAAATTATTTTCGATTAGATAATCCCGCATTCGAGCAGTCAAAACAACAATTTGCGATGCTTTTTCGATTCCCTTGCGTTCGATATATTTGATAAATTGAAATGGCTTTGAGTTTTTCTGCCAAATTCCGGCATCAACGTATTCTTCCGCCATCAGCCCGCGAATATCAAAAACGATTCTGCTTTTGGTAATTTTTTTTGCTATTAAAGCAATTAATAGCGGAATATGTGCGCGGGCGTGAAGGAAATTGATTTTTTCTCTGCGAGCCAGATTTATCACAAATCGCGCACCGTTTAGCACATCGTAAATTGTGGCAGGCGCGGAAGGAGTTTTATGATACGGCAGGAAATGCCAATCAATATGTTCTCCGGCAAGTTTTTTTCTTTCGTCTTCAATTTGTTCGTTAGTCCATTTTTCTTTAAAGTTCGACTCGAAAGTCAACAAACTAACCTTTAAATTCTCCAATTTGTTGATTTCCCGCAAATATGGCAAAACCTGCGTCTGCACGAGCGGTTCGCGCAACCCGAAGTAGCAAAGATAAAGCGTATGAGTATTTTGCGGCATATTTTGAAGAAATTTTAAGTCAGGGTCAGGCATCTTTTCGCAAACGCCTGAGCGGAAAGGCAGCAAAGTAAGACAAATTTTCCGGCGTGAAAAAAAGGCTTTTTGCAGTATTTCTCAGGAAATTTCCGTATTGTCCGGCGTGAAGATATGAACCCGCCAGAATTTTGTATAAATTTCCGTAACAGACGCGGCGCAGTTTCAGGACTTTTTCGTCGGCGGTCTGAAAAATTTTCTCATAACCCATCAGCATTGCGCGTTCAAAACGCGGTATTTGTAAATGTCCGTTGCCGCCGTGATTGCGATAAGCCACAAGTATTTCAGGCACGAAAGCTATCTTCGCCACCCGTGCCGCGCGGTAGCAAAATTCCCAATCTTCCGACGGGTGCATTTCCTTTCTTTCATCAAAGCCGCCAGCCTGCTCGAAAACTTTGCGCCGGAGCAAGCTGGAGCTTCCCGGTCCTGCCGTGACCGGCTTAACTAATAAAATGTCTTCCGCGCACCAGCCTTCCTTCCCTTCCGCATAAATTTTAATCGTTTCCCCCGAAGCGTCAAATTCCCTCATCCCGCACGTAACCAGCCCGAATTCTTTATCGGCAAGCAGACGTTCGATTTGTTTTTCAATTTTTTGCGGCAGCCAGAAATCATCCGCATCGAGAAAGGCGATTAAATCGCCGGATGATGCTTTGGCTCCGGCATTTCGCGCCGCGCCGACTCCGAAATTTTTTTGTTGGATAACCTTAACTCCGTCTTTTTCATAGCGGGCTAAAACTTCAAGACTGTTATCGGTCGAGCCGTCGTCAACCACGATGATTTCACGGCAGGGATAGGTTTGCGCCAGAACGCTCTCTATCGTTTCGCTCAAAAAACGACCGTAATTGTAGTTTGGAATTATGACTGAAACTGTTGAATTCATTTTTTATCGGGAAATACATCCCGAAATTTACTGCGATTATAAAAGTTTTTGGTAAATTTCTTTATACTCTTCTGCAACTCTTTCCGCGCTCATATATCGAATAATATGTTTTCTTCCTTCCTTCGCCCGCAATCGGTATTCATCAAGATTTTCCAGCATTTTTTCCAAAGCCCGGCGAAAAGCGTCCACATCCTTCGGCGGAACAATCATTCCGTATTTTCCGTCATCCAGAGAATCGCGCACACCGCTGATGTCGGTGGCGATAACCGGACGTTCGAGCATTAAAGATTCTATCACGGCGGATGAAAGCGCATCTTCCAACGACGGATGAACGATAATGTCCGCATTTGCCATTATCTCCAGCGCGTCGTCCCGCCAGCCGAGAAAATACACATTCTCTTTAATTTGATGCTTTTCGACCAATTCTTCAAGCTGCGGCTGAAAATCGCCTTTGCCAACGAGGTAAAGTTTTACTTTTGGATTGGCTTTTACCAAAGGCGCGAGTGCTTCAAAAAGATAAACGTGTCCTTTTTGATGATAAAGCCGCGAATTGCAAACCAGCGTCAAATCACCTTCGCCGATGCCGAGTTCTTCCCGAACCTTTTCGATTTTGTCCTTCGTTATGCGGTCAAAGCGTTCCGTAATTTGCCCGTATGGAATGACGGAAACCTTCTCTCGCGGAACATTTTCGCGTTCCACCAAAATATCCCGAACCATTTCCGAAGGCGCGACGATATGATTAACGCGGGCGTTTACAAATCGTTCGAGCCGCAAATAAAACCCGCGTTTGAACTTGCTGGAAATTTTATAAAGCGCGTCCGAATGATGCCGCGTCAGAACGGTTTTCCGTTTTTGCATTTTTGCCAGAATCAAACCGATCAGAGTCGGATCGAAAAGATGTAGATGAACGATGTCCGGGTTTTCTTTTTTTAGAATCTTCCAAATTTCCTTGATTGCCTTCGGGTAGCACTTGCGGCTCATCGCATCTAATGAATAAACCGGCACGCCGCGCTTTTCCATTCCTTCCGCAAATCCGGCGCGTGGCGCAAAAGTGACGGCGGAAAA
>JALYQJ010000313.1 GCA_030855875.1 Acidobacteriota bacterium | reverse complement strand
GAAACCGGCAGAACAAGCACCCGCGCCGCGTCAAAATCAGAATATTTTTCTTCTTCGATGCCGCCGAAATTCATCGGTAAATTTGCAGATTCGCTCATAAAAAGTGGAGAGTGGAGAGTGGAGAGTGGAGAGTAGAAAATAAATCTCTCCACTCTCCACTCGTTTATGGAACATCAATTCCTAAATCTCTTCCCTGAAAGCTAAAACTCGGACGTTTGCGTCCCTTCATAAATTTGGCGGCGGTTTGCGAAAGCGCGGTAATCAGCATCGGCAGAGCGATTGAAGGATCGGACGGAACATAAGCCGTCGTCGCGCCTTTCAAAAGTTTGCCGAACATCTGCGTATGATTTCCGCCGAACGAAGGCGTTCTGGTGTCGAGCGGCACGGAATCGGTTGTAATCGAAACAGCGTATTTATGACCGCGCGGATTGGTTTTGGTAATGTAGGATGAAACCTCAGACATATTAATCATATTCTGGCTGCAAACGCTGCCGAGCGTGATAACGCCGGAATTGCGTGTGCGCTGGGTGATTTGCATCATCTCCATCGTGTCCTGCGTGATGTCGAAGGTAAAGGAGTTTTTCTTTTCAAAACGGCTGCGCGCAATCCCTACGGAAAGTTCCGTATCCAAAATATTCGGACAAAAAACCGGAACGCGAGACTTAAAAGCGGCGGTCAGCATCCCGTCTTCGTGGGCAATTTCCGCCAATTCGCGTCCGAGCAGATGAAGAAATTCGCGGACGGAATATGGTCGTGTCATTTCCAACTGATTAATAACGCTGCCGATCCATTCGTCGGCTTCACGGTATTCCTCCATATTGGCAAGCATATCGCCGATACGAGCAACTTCCGACGCTTCCAATTCTTCGTCGAGCATACTCGGATGAGCTTGATAATGGCTGCGTCCGAGCGTTTCGTGAATGTCGTGAAACAAAACGCCTCCCGACATCACAAGCACGTCAACAAAACGATTTTTGATAACATATGCGAGAAGGCGGCGCATTCCCGAAGGAATGAGATTGCCCGAACCGCATAAAAAAATCGTCGAGTTATCGTCGAGCATATCGAGCCAGATGCGGTGCGCTTCCGCCAATTGTTTCGCGCCGAAACCCGCGCCTTCCATTTTTTCCAAGAGTCCGGCAACCGAACGGTCGCGGTCAATCGGAATCGGTCGGGTCGGAACTGTTAAAAACTTTGAAGCCTTTGTTTTCTTTTGTGTCGCCATAATTTCTCCGTCTAACTTAGATTGTCTGATAATAAATTTAACTGATAAAAAAAATCTAATCTTTTTTCGCGCCGTTGTTCGGCGACAAATATGTGTAGCTTTCCGATTGATTTTCGTAAAATTCAATCAATTGATTGCCGACTTTTGTCGAAAGTTTGCCGTCTTTAATGCGCTTCATAATCGTTCGCCGAAATTGATCGTGCAACTGCACGGCATCGAACCGAACTGAAAGCAAAGCGTCGCCGAGCGTTGCGCCGTAAATCACTTTTTTAATAATATGTCCGTCTTCGCCGATATGTATGTGCGCTTCGTGCGGAACGCCGAACAAATTGTGATTATTGCCCATCACTTCCTGATACGCGCCGACGAGCATCATCGCAAGATAATAAGATTCGTTTTTTTCCAACTTGTGCAGTTCCAGAACCGGCTTGACATCGTGCAGATCAACGAATTTGTCAACGATGCCGTCGGAATCGCACGTTATGTCGCAAAGCGTCGCATATTCGGTCGGCTTTTTGTTCAATTTGTGAATCGGAATAATTGGAAAAAGCTGTTCCAACGCCCAATTATCCGGCATCGAACGAAACACCGAAAAATTTGCCAGATATTTCGCGCACATCAAACGGCGTAAATCGTCGAATTCTTCGGAAACGTATTTTTTTTGCTGCGCGTAATAATCCGCCTTTTCGCAGATGTCCCAGAAAAGAACTTCGCCTCTGCCTTTGTCCTCAAGCGAAATCAAACCGAGATTGAACATCGTAAAAAGTTCCTCGCGGTTTTCCAGAGCGTCGTGATAATACTCCTGATAATTTTTTCCGGTAATAGTTTCGCGCAGATCGAAAAGTTCTTTGACAACTTGCGGAGCGTCAACGGTGACGGAAACCGGATCGGCGATATTTTCGACGACGGTTTCGATTTCGTCCTGAATATTCGTCACCAAAATTGCGTGATAAGCGGAAAGATAACGTCCCGATTCTTGAATTATCGTCGGATGCGGCACATTTTCATCATCACAGACGTTTTTAATAACATAAATCACGTCGTTGGCGAATTCCTGCGCGTTATAGTTCGCCGAACTTTCAAAAGAAGTTTTCGAGCCGTCGTAATCAACCGCCATACCGCCGCCGACATCGAGAAATTCAATCGGAATTTCCATCTTCCTGATTTTCGCGTAAGTGCGTGCAGCTTCCTTCATCGCATTTTTTATTCGTTTAATATCAGTCAGTTGCGAACCGATATGAAAATGTAGAAGTTTAAGCATTTCGATTCGACCGGCGACTTGAAGCTGGCGAATTACTTCGAGAATCTCCGTCGTCGTCAAACCGAATTTTGCCGCTTCGCCGCCGGATTTTTCCCATTTGCCCGAACCTTTCGAGTAGAGTTTGACGCGCACACCGACCATCGGCAGACGCGCTTCCGGGTTTTCATCGGTTATTTCTTCGGTAAGTTTCAGCGTGTGTTCGAGTTCGGAAAGTTTTTCGATGACGATGACGACATTTTTTCCGGCTTGCGCGGCGGCAAACGCCAGTTCCACGAAATCGCGGTCTTTGAATCCATTTAAAACCAGAAGGCTTTCCGCCGACTGTTCGAGCGCGACCGCCGCATAAAGTTCGGCTTTTGAACCGGCTTCGAGACCGAAATTGTAGCGCGAGCCTTCGCGCAGATATTCTTCAATCACGGCGCGATTCTGATTGACCTTCATCGGAAAAACGCAGAGATGCTTGCCTTTGTATTCGTATTCCTTGATGGATTTGTTGAAAGCCGTCTGAAGTTTGCGGATTTGCCCGGAGAGAAGTTGCGGAAAGCGAAGCAAAACCGGCGTGTTAATTCCGCGTTTGCTCAAATCATCAATAATTTCTTTGACATCTGCCGAAAGATTTTCGTTTTCGGGAGCGCGGACGATTAAATGACCTTTGCGGTTAATTCCGAAATAACCTGCGCCCCAATTTTCAATGCCGTATGTTTCTAAAGTCTGTTCAGTGACTGCGCTCAATTTGCGTTGCTCCAATCCGTTTGCCGGAAAA
>JALYQJ010000305.1 GCA_030855875.1 Acidobacteriota bacterium | reverse complement strand
TGTCTGCCTTTGTCCAAAGCGTTGAAAAAAGCATTTGCCGCGTCCGCCGCATCAACAAAATTCAAACCGCCCATCGGCGTTATCGGCAACTTTTTCGCCATAAAATCAAGAATCGGTTTTGTCGAACTCAAACGCTCGTCACCGCTTCCCAAAAGCAAAGACGGATTCAAAATCACCAATCGTTCGCCCTTGTCCTGAAAAATTCGCAGCGCGGTTTTTTCCTGATAATATTTCGAGGCGTAATAAGCCCATTTCGTTAAAATCCCGATTGGCTGCGGGTAAGTTTCGTCCAAGATTTCCGGCGTTTCGCTGATCGCGCTTGTGCCGCTCGACGACGCGAGAATAAAATTTTTCACCGCATTTTCCTTCGCCGCCTCGCATAAAATTCTTGTGCCTTCGACGTGAATTTTATTCATCTGCGCCGCACCGTCATATGCGAACGAAACTTTACCGGCGAGATGATAAACCGCTTCGACGTTTTTCGTCGCCGCGCTCACATCTTCCGTGCGCGTCACCGAACCGGCAAAAGGTTCAACACCCGCGTCCGTCATCCATTCGGGAACGCTCGAAGCCATCACGCGCAGATTTTTCGCGCCCGCGTCCAAAAATTGCCGGACGAGATGTGTTCCGAGAAAACCCGTTCCGCCGGTGATTAAAATTTTCTTTTCGGTTTTTGCTAACGCTTTTATTTTTTTCGCTGCCATTCTTTTTCGTTAATCCGACTTTTTATGATTTGTCGCACAATTGCCGAATCGCGTCGTTTTCAAACAAAACGCCGAATCGAAAAGTCTGAAATGGAGATTCGTAGAAATCCGTCTGTCGGCAGTTTTGAACTGAAATTTCCTTGTTTTGAAGTTCGGCAAAATTATTTTCGCGCGATATTTTCGCCAATTTTCCGTCCATTTTAAAATCCAAAACGATATTGGCAAACGCCTTTACGCCGACATCGAGGCGGCTGTCGTCAATAAAAAAGTCGGGTGTGTGATGTGCCGCCGCGTCTTTCGGATTTTTGCCTTTCGGCATTCCGCCGACGAAAAAGAAAAACGACGGGGCTTTCTCGCCGAAATACGAAAAATCTTCCGCGCCGGTCGTCCAAACATCTTCGACGACATTCTCCTTGCCGATTGCTTTTTCGAGCGACGGCAGCATTTTTTTGACGAGTTCCGGCGTATTGTAAGTGACGGGCGTTTTCGTTTCGATAGTGACTTCGGCAGTCGCGCCCATACTTTCGGCAATTTTCTGAACCGTTAATTTAATTTTTTCGTGAACGTCCTTTTGCATCTGCGCGTCGAGCGTGCGGATAGTTCCCGCCATCGTCATTTCTTCGGGAATAATATTTTCGCGCACACCGCCGTTAATTTTCCCGACGCTGATGACAACCGGAGCTCTTGTCAGTTCCGACTGCCGCGAAACAATCATCTGCAAACCCTGAATGATTTGCGAAGCGGTTGCAATCGGGTCAACGCCGCTCCACGGCTGCGAGCCGTGCGTCTGCTTGCCTTTTACTTTTATCGTAAACCAATCGGAGGCAGCCATCGTCGCGCCCGATTTGTATTTGATTTTGCCGATTTCGGTTTGCGAATTGATATGAATGCCGAAAATCGCGTCAATTTTCGGATTGTCCATCACACCTTCCTTGACCATCAATTTCGCGCCGCCTTCTTCTCCGGCAGGTGCGCCTTCTTCCGCCGGTTGAAAGATGAAAACGATTGTGCCTTTGATTTTATCCCGCATTCCGGCGAGAACTTCCGCCGCGCCTAAAAGCATTGCGACGTGCGTGTCGTGACCACAGGCGTGCATTACGCCGACCGTCTGCCCGTTGTATTCGGATTTCTCTTTTGAAGCAAACGACAAACTGTTTCGCTCCGTCACGGGCAGCGCGTCCATATCGGCGCGAAGTCCGATTGTCGGTCCCGTTTGTCCGCCCTTTAATATTCCGACCACACCCGTTTTCGCAATTCCCGTGCGAACTTCCAGACCGATTCGCCGCAAATGTTCCTCGACGAATTTCGCCGTTTTAATTTCGCGGTTGGAAAGTTCCGGGTATTGATGCAGATGCCTGCGCCACTCGACGACCTTCGGCAAAACCCGCTCGGCAGCCGTATTTACTTCGTTATCAACTACAT
>JALYQJ010000287.1 GCA_030855875.1 Acidobacteriota bacterium | reverse complement strand
GAGCAGAAGATGTTCGACGCGGCGAAATTTTCCGTATCTCTCCCGATGTTCGATAATTTTTTGAGCGATTCCTGTGCCGATAAACGGCAATTTTTCGAGTTCGGCGATGGAAGTCGTATTTATATTGACGGCGTTTTCAGCGGCAACTTTTCCACTGTTTTGCAGCAAAACTTGTTTTGCATCTTTTTCCGCACAACAAACAAGAAAAAAACCGAAAATTAGTAAAAGAAAAAAATTAACCGTAAAAGTGTAAGTGTTGAAATAGTAAGGCTTGACGTTTTTCATCTGATAGTTGAAGCGGAAATGTGCAAAGTGCTAAAAGTGCCTATGTTACAAAGATTTGAACGATTTTATTTTGTGGAAAAGCACTAAAAAAGCGAAAGTTTTCCACAGATTCTGTGGAAAACTTTTTGACTAATTACTGTTCATTTCTTCCACATCCTGCAAATCGTCGTAAGCCTTTTGTAAGATTGGTCGGGCGCGTGAACTACCGTCCATTTCGCCGATATAACCTTCGCGCACCATCGCGTCGAGAATCGCGGCGGCGCGTCCGTAGCCGATTCGCAAATGTCGCTGTAAAAGTGAAGTCGAAGCGCGTTTGGCGGAGATAACGCTTTTGACGGCATCCCAGAAAAGCGGGTCTTTTTTGCCCGGAAGTTCGCCGGAACCGTCCAGTTCGTCTTCAGTTTTTGTGATCGTCGTGTCGTATTCGGGATTTCCCTGCGCTTTGATATGCTCGACGATTTTGTGAATTTCCTTTTCGTCAACAAAAGCGCCGTGAATGCGTATGAGCTGCGATGTCGCGGGCGGAAGGAAAAGCATATCGCCTTTGCCCAACAAACTTTCCGCGCCGTTTCCGTCAATAATCGTGCGCGAATCAACTTTCGACGAAACGCGAAATGAGATTCGCGCCGGAAAATTCGCCTTGATGAGTCCGGTGATAACGTCAACCGAAGGTCTCTGCGTCGCCAAAACGAGATGAATGCCGACGGCGCGCGCCATCTGCGCCAGGCGCGTGATTGATTCTTCGACTTCCTTGCCCGCAACCATCATCAAATCAGCTAATTCGTCAATGATAATCACGATATACGGCAAATTTTTCCACTTTTCTCCGTTGTCGTCGAAAATGCCTTCCGCGTTGCGTCGTTTGACTTCGGCGTTGTAGCCGTCGAGATTACGAACGCCCCAACCGGCGAGATTTTTATAGCGTTTTTCCATTTCGGAAACCGCCCATTTTAAGGAAATCGCGGCTCGTTTCGGATCAGTGATGATCGGCGTGGCAAGATGCGGAATGTCGGCGTAAATTCCGAGTTCGACCTGTTTCGGGTCAACCATTATGAATTTAACTTCGTCGGGCTTCGCTTTGTAAAGTATTGAAACGACGAGTGTATTAACACCGACGGATTTTCCTGCGCCGGTCGCGCCGGCAATCAAAAGATGCGGCATTTTGGCGAGATCGGCGACGTAATTCAAACCGTCAATTGATTTGCCGAGCGCGATTGATAAAAGCGAGGTTGAATCTTTGAATTTTTTCGATTCGATGACTTCGCCCAACTGAATCGTTTCGCGGTGACGATTCGGAACTTCGATGCCGACGTAGGCTTTGCCCGGAATGCGGTCAATGCGGATTGATTCGGCTTTTAAGGCGAGACACAAATCATCAACCAAGCCGGTGACGCGCGAATATTTTACGCCCGGATCGGGTTTGAATTCAAACGTCGTGACGACCGGACCCTGACAGATATGCACGACGCGTCCGGTGACGTTAAATTCCTTGGTTTTCTCGGTTAATTCCTGCGCGATTGATAGTAACTGCTCATCTTTCTGCTCGATGCGCGGCTGCGGCGGCGGCAGAAAATCAGTCGGCGGCAAAATGTATTCGTCGTAATTTTGCGGCTTTTTCGGCAGGTCAAATGTTTTTTTCGGTTCGATATTTTCTAAAACATCATCGCTTAATTCGCCCGTGTGCTGCACCGGCGTAATCGGAATTTGTCCGTTGTTTCCAATCGTTTTAAACAGTGAATCCGGCGCAAAGTCGTCGTTGTTTTCCGTGTTTTTTTCAAACTTTTCCGAAGCCGAAATTGTCGGCGCGAAGATTTCGTCGTTTTCCGCCGACGCTTCGCCGAAATCTCCGTTTTCTGTCTCGGTCTGAACAGCCGAACGTTCAATCACAACGGCAGTTTTCACGCCGTTTTTATCAGCTTTTCCGTTTAGTTTTGAGGCAAGTGCTTCACCAAGCGAGATTGTCGGTGAAGAG
>JALYQJ010000285.1 GCA_030855875.1 Acidobacteriota bacterium | reverse complement strand
GTGCTAAGAAATCCGTAGGTGGAAGAACATAATACTCGGATTTTGACTGACTTTTACTTTGATATGAGTATATTTTATTAATATCATTTTTTTCTTGAATATAATATTTCTCATATTGTTTACCCATATCAAGATTGAATTCTTGAATTAATTCCTTGCTAACTTTAAACACTACATCTTCACCCCAATAATAATTTGAGTGTTGAAGTTCTTCAATTTCTTCTACTAACAATTGTTTGTAGTCTTTGGATTCACTTGTATAATCTTTTATCCATTGAATTAATTTATCTCTGTCCACTAACAAACATCCAGACGATTTCGCCAGTTTAATCGCATCTTTGGTAAAGTAATTATTAGTAATCACCATCGCCAAATCACATTTATAATAGCTTTTGCCAGCGACGGCATCACTAATTGCTCTTCTTGAAACCGGCTGATTATACCTTTTCACTTGAACTGCGTATTTACCGTCGTAATTTGCTGCAATAATATCAACACCAAGATCGCCTGAACCTTTTGTAACCTCTGTTTCGAAGCCCTGCTTATATAATAAATCAGCCACATAATGTTCAAAATCCAATCCGTCCATATTATCAATATCTATGCTCAAGATGGACGGGGATTGCAAACTTTCAACCTTTTCTAGAACTAAGTTTTTCAGCTTATTAATCTTCAGACGAAACTCTAGAAATTTTTGTTTTTCTTCTATTTTTTGTTTTTCTTCTTGTTTTTGCTGCTCGGCGATTTCGACAACTTCATCGCTTAATTCGCCCGTGTGCTGCACCGGCGTAATCGGAATCTGCCCGTTACTTTCAATCGTTTCAAAGGGCGAATCCGGCGCGAAATCGTCGTTATTTACTACGCTTTTTTCAAGTTTTTCGGCGGCGGAAATCGTCGGCGCGAATATTTCATCGTCGTTCGCCGACGCTTCGCCGAAATCTCCGGCATCGTTTTCGGTTTCAATTGCCGAACGCTCGATTGCGACGGATGTTTTCGCCGCGTTTACATCGGCTTTTCCGTTTAATTTAGCAGCGAGCGAATCGCCAAGCGAAATTGACGGTAAAGATTCTGCTTTTTTTTGGTCGCGTTCGGCTTGAAGTTTTTCCCGACGCTCGCGGGCTTCAGCTTGTTTTTCCTCGCGCCGAATCCGATATTTTTTGAACCTTTCATCGAATCGCAGACGCAGATTTCCCAGCGGCATTTCGAGTTTGTCGAAAAATCCGAAGAACGAAAAATTTGTTAAAAGCAAAATCGAAGCAATCAGGAATGTAACCAGTAAAATGCCCGCGCCAAATGGTGTGAGTAGATAAACCAAAAACTGGGAAAATATCGCGCCGACGAGTCCGCCGCGCCATTCGAGCAAACTTATCAAACCCGAAGCCGAAACGATGAAAAGCAGAAATCCGAAAATGCGGCTGACGCGCGGAATCAAACTTTCGGTATAAAAAACGCGCTACGCGATGAGACCGAGCAGAGCCGGAAAAATATAAGCCGAAAGTCCGATTGCCTGAAACATCAAATCGGCGGCGACCGCGCCGACAACACCGATCCAGTTTTGCGTTTTCTGCGTATTGCTCGTGTCAAGAGACCAATCTGTCGGGCTGTAAGTGACCAGACACAAAAAAACGAGAACCGCCAACGCCAGCAAAGCCACAGCGACAATCTCGTTCGCGTGCGAATTATGTTTTGCCGGCGAAATAATTTTTGCTGAGGTTTGTTTTTCTTCGACTTCAACAAGCATCATTAGAATTTATATTGCAAATACTGATATGGGTATGTTTTTATTTTATTTTATTTTTTACGGATTAAAACAATCACTTATCTACATCTCTCGACCTTCAACACTTTCTTGCAAATCGTCGTAAGCCTTTTGCAGAATTGGACGAGCGCGTTTGCTGCCGTCTATTTCGCCAATGTAGCCTTCGCGCATCATCGCGTCAAGAATCGCGGCGGCGCGTCCGTAACCGATTCGTAAATGGCGTTGCAAATTCGATGTCGAGGCACCTTTATTATTAACGACCGATTTCAAAGCATCCCAGAAAAGCGGATCTTTTTTGCCCGGAAGTTCACCCGTATCATCCAATTCCTCATCGGTTTTGGTAATGGTTTCGTCATACTCCGGTTTAGCTTGTGCTTTTATGTGTTCGACAATTTTTTTAATCTCATTTTCATCCACAAATGCGCCGTGGACACGAATAAGCTGTGATGTAGCTGGCGGAAGGAAAAGCATATCGCCTTTCCCCAGAAGGCTTTCCGCGCCGTTTCCGTCAATAATCGTGCGCGAATCAACTTTTGACGAAACGCGAAACGAAATTCTGGCGGGAAAATTCGCTTTGATTAATCCGGTGATAACGTCAACAGAAGGTCTCTGCGTTGCTAAAACGAGATGAATGCCGACGGCGCGCGCCATCTGCGCCAGCCGCGTGATTGATTCTTCGACTTCCTTGCCCGCAACCATCATCAAATCGGCTAATTCGTCAATGATAATCACGATATACGGCAAGTTTCTCCACTTTTCGCCGTTGTCGTCGAAAATGCCTTCCGAGTTGCGGCGTTTGACTTCGGCGTTGTAGCCGTCGAGATTGCGAACGCCCCAGCCGGCGAGATTTTTGTAGCGTTTTTCCATCTCGGAAACCGCCCATTTGAGCGAAATCGCGGCGCGTTTCGGATCGGTAATGATCGGTGTGGCGAGATGCGGAATGTCGGCGTAAATTCCGAGTTCGACCTGTTTCGGGTCAACCATTATGAACTTCACTTCGTCGGGTTTCGCTTTGTAAAGTATTGAAACGACGAGAGTATTAACACCGACGGATTTTCCCGCGCCGGTCGCGCCCGCGATTAAAAGATGCGGCATTTTGGCAAGATCGGCGACGTAAGTTGAACCATCAATTTTTTTTCCGAGCGCGATTGACAGCAAAGATAGCGAATCTTTAAATTTTTTCGATTCGAGGACCTCACTTAATTGGATCGTTTCGCGGTGACGGTTAGGAACTTCGATGCCAACATAGGCTTTGCCCGGAATGCGGTCAATGCGGATTGATTCGGCTTTTAAGGCAAGGCATAAATCGTCAACAAGTCCGGTAACGCGCGAATATTTCACGCCCGGATCGGGTTTGAATTCAAACGTCGTAACGACTGGACCCTGACCAATATGCATGATACGTCCGGTGACGTTAAACTCCTTTGTTTTATTAGTTAGCTCCTGCGCGATTGACAATAATTGTTCGTCTTTTTGTTCGATATGCGGCTGTGGCGGCTTGAGAAAGTCTAGATACGGTAAAATATATTCGTCGTAATTCTGCGGTTTTCTCGGCAGTTCAAATGCTTTTTTCGGTTCGCTGTTTTCTAAAACTTCATCGCTCAATTCGCCCGTTTGCTGCACCGGCGTAATCGGAATCTGTCCGTTACTTTCAATCGTTTCAAAGGGCGAGTCCGGCGCGAAATCGTCGTTATTTACTACGCTTTTTTCAAATTTTTCGGCGGCGGAAATTGTCGGCGCGAATGTTTCATCATTATTTGCCGACGCTTCGCCGAAATATCCGTTTTCTGTCTCGGTCTGAACAGCCGAACGTTCAATCACAACGGCAGTTTTCACGCCGTTTTTATCAGCTTTTCCGTTTAGTTTTGAGGCAAGTGCTTCACCAAGCGAGATTGTCGGTGAAGAG
>JALYQJ010000226.1 GCA_030855875.1 Acidobacteriota bacterium | reverse complement strand
CCCCCACTTTTCTATTTTTCCCTATTTTGTAATTCAAAATCTATTAATTTATCATCGTAAAAACGTCGTTGGCGACCGGCGAATTAACCAGAATTTCCTTCGCCTTAAAACTCACGTAAATCGAAAGATTAGTCAGTTCAAATCGCTGCGAATATTGTTCTGGAACGATTACATTTTCGACATTTCTGAACTTATCAATCTCGACAGAAGTCGTGACCGTGCGACCGTTGACATCGAAGCTCGATTTGTAACTCTTGATTTGTCCTGATTTTTCATTCAAATAAAAATCCGTGTAATAACCTTCGGGCGAAGTGATGCGAAACGAATTTTTCGTTTTGGTTTTTTCCGGCAAAGCCGAGATGACAAAATCCTTTTCGCCGACTTTTGTCAGCAATGCCAGACCAATTCGATTGAGCGGCGGGAAATAAAATCCGTTAATCGAAGAAGTCGTCTGCTCGCCGTCGTAAACTTGTTTCAGCGGCTGAAAAGGATTGGGAATGTCAATTCTGTATTTTTCGCCCGAAGAAACGAAAATAAACGTCGCCGGAATCGTCTGTGTCGGACTTCCCGAAACGTCCGCCCTTCCTCGAATGACGAGCGTTTTCATAATCTTGAATTTAACTCCGCCGTGCGCTTTCAAAGCAATCTGCGCGAGTTCCGCCGGAGTTGCGTCGGCTTTAATCGTGACGGTCGGCGTAGCGATTGGTTTCGCAGTAGCTTTCTCACCTTTTTTGTCTTTTGTTTGAGCAAAAGCATTAACGGCGAAAATTGCCGTCAACACAAAAATCAACATTTTTTTCATATTTCTCCTGTCGGAATTACGGAAAGAATTTATACCTGCTGCAAATACGAAAAATGAAGGAAGAAAGTTTTTGACAATTTCCCGCCTTCATTTTCACAACTTTTTATTTCAGCAATTGAAATTACCAGCTAAAACGCATCTGCAGTTCGACACGACGATTCGCCCCGTTGCCGCCGCCGCCGCCGCCGCCAAATCCGCCAAATCCGCCGCCGATTGAAGTTGACTGACCGAACCGGCTGGAACTGAGGTTTCCGACAGGGATTCCGAGATTGACGGTATTGAACAGATTGTTGAAATTTAATCCGACGTTCAAATTATACGGCTTTCTTTCATTTCCGCCACCGAATCCCCCGCGTCCGCCGCCACCTCTACCGCCGCCACCTCTACCGCCGCCGCCGCCTCTTCTGCCGCCGCCCACTCCCGGAATTCCGCCGCCGCGATTACCGCCGCCCGGCTGATCATTTTGAGCGACAGTTTCACCGCCGCCGCCGAAACCGAAGTTTTTCCCGATTTGCAGATTAACGAGAAAAGAACCCGGGCTTTTTCCATAATTGCGCGGAATAATTGCGTTCGGGTCTTGTCCGCCGATATTGCAAAACGAGTCAATCAATCCGAGTTGATCACACCGGGCGTTTAATTGAGCAAAGGTCGGACGTTCCGTAAATAGCGAATCTCCGTTAGCATCAATTCCTCTGGTGATATTAAACGGTCTGCCCGAATTGGCGATGACAAACGGTCTTAAAGAAATTCCCCACGGCATTGTAAAGTTTCCGCCTAAGACCAAGTTATGACGAATATCAAACGACGACCTGCCGTATTCATCGCTTAAATCATAACTGTATGCAGGAAAGGCACTCGTTCCGCCGTTTACTCCATCACTATCGCCGTTTGCAAAACCGAGCCGGTAATTTCCAAAGAGCGAAAAGTTTGCAGAAAGTGTGCTTCTAACACCGACAACCAATTGATTCTGCTTCACAACTCCGCTCGATTCGTATTGATAAATATTGCCCGTCGTCGGGTCGGGGCGCGGCGCGTTGAGGCAGTTAATTTGCAAAGGACAAATCGGCGCATTGACATTTCTCGCCCGAAGCAGATGCGTCGTTTTCGCACCGATGTAAGAAATTGATAAAGTCGTTCTCGACGGTAACTGTCTCTCGACGCTGAACGCGGTTTGAATCGTATAAGGCGACTGTAAATCATCGGCGATTGTGCGAACGACGCTTGACGACGGTAAAAATGACTGAATCTGCGCCGCCGTCGGAACATTCGTCACGCCGTTCAAACTAAAAACCGGCTGATTCAAAAGCCCGATTGCCGATTGCCGACGAATCGGGTCGGGATCATTCGCACTAACGAGAAAATTTAATTGATTGATACCGTTAAATCTGTTTGCCTGCAAAGTTAAATTTTCGCTAAATCGTTCATAAAAAACGCCGAAACCGCCGCGAAAAACCGTTTTCGGCACTCTGGCTCCGCCCGCGCCCGGTGACCACGCAAACGAAAATCTGGGAGCAAAATTCATATTGTCTTTGATATTAGTCTGATTTTCATAGCGCAATCCAAAACTCAATGTCAGAGATTGATTAAAACGCCAATCATCCGTCACGAATAAACCGACATCGGTTTGTGAAACATCGGCGAGCGGCTCACCTGCGGAAAGTGAAAACTGCGTCGGATTAAAACGCGGATCGGTGTTTCCCAGTAAATTTTGACGATATTGTTCGAGGGGCGAAACAGCCGGCGAAACGATACAAGTCGAGTCGGTAGCCGGATCGCAGGTTAAATTTCTTCTGACTTCGGGAAGTCCCGGAAAAGTAAATGTTCCGCCGAAATTGTTTTCCGAGCGATCTTTTAATGAAATTCCGCGCAGCCGAACGCCGAATTTCAGCGAATGCTGAGAATTTGCACCGAGCGCGGTAGTTGTGTAATTTTGCAGTTCATAACTGTTGGCGCGATTAAAACTCAAACCGATTTGCGCTCCGCCGCCCGTAAATGCCGAAGGAACGCTAATAGTCGGAATTGAATTGTCTCCGACTTGCTCGCTTCTTTTGACTTCATACTGAAAGCGAGTTTCATTGACCGTTTTCGGATTGATAATCATCGTTTCGGTCAGACGAAATTCGTGTTCGGTGTTTTCGACATTGAATGCCCGCGAAGGCAGCGACGTTTCACTAATT
>JALYQJ010000219.1 GCA_030855875.1 Acidobacteriota bacterium | reverse complement strand
ACGATAAGTTCTTCCAAATACGCATCTTTCGACGCTTGCGGCACATCTGCGTCACGAACCGCGAGCGCGATTTCGAGCGGCGACAGAAATCCGAAATGCAGATAAGAACTGAGGCGCGAACTTCCGTCAAACTCAGGTTTGTTGCGCGAAACGTCGTAACCGGGCAGAATGTTTTCGATAAAATATTTTAATCTTTCGCGCCCGTTCGCCTCGCCGCCGTGATAAATATCGGAAGGCGCGACGCTGTGATCAATGTCACAACCGGCGACGAGTTTGGCGATATTTTTGCCCGTGACTTTTGTTTCAGGACAATCAAGCTCTAAATTGGGAGCTTTGACGGCAATTTTTTCTTCCGCAAATTCGACAAAATAATCGGGCAGAATTTTCTTGATTTTCGGTCGAATCGTCCGTGCGGCAAATTCTTCTTTTTCGTATTTCGAGAGCGGAATCAATCCGTTTGAATCAACGGCGTAAACCGGAATTTCAGCTTTTTCGACAATCGCCGCGTTGTGATCGGGAATGATAAAACACGGGAAATCGTCGGTCACGATTAACGCCGCATCTTTTGCCAGACGCGCGACGGTTTGCTTCGGCGAGTTTTTATCTTGCTGCAAATAAAACAAATAACGGATTCCAAGCCGCGCGAACGCCTTTCGTTTTTCTTCAATGCCTTCGAGAATAAATGTGTGAAAACGGTCGGAAGCCCACGGATAATAAAATTTCAAACCTTCGTAAACGACGAGCGGCAAATTGCGTTCGTTCGCCTGTCGGATCGCATAGTTCAGCGCGTGATTATATGAACTGCGCTTGAACATCTGCATCCAATACAAAACGTATTTTCCGTCATTGTTCTCCGGTTTATCGTTCAGTAACTGAACTCTCTCGTCAATTTGTTTCATTTTTATAATCTACGTGCAGTTTTGTTTCAGGCAGAATTCCTTTGATGCGAATGTGGCGGTTGGAAATAAACCACATTTCTTCGCGATCGTTCGGTAAAATCAAATACGCTTCGCCGGTTTCCGAAGCCGTGTAAAGACCCAAAACGCGATAAGCGCGGTCGGTATTAAATCCGTTGGCGAGCGGCAAAGGCGCGGGTCCGTTCTCCAGTTCGATAATTCGGACGTAAAGGTTCGGTTCGAAAAAAATACTCATAATCTATAAAAAAATTGTATCAAAAACGAAACAAAATTGAATGTCACATTGCTTATAAAATAAAATTTTCGAGTTGGAAAAATTATACTTTCCTACAAAAATTTGAATATAATAAAACGCGAAATTATGAAAAAAATACTCCTGTTCATTTATCTGAATTATTGTTTCGTTTTTCTCGCCGTTTCGATCTCAGCGCAGGATTTTCAAACCGTTCAAGACGGCATCGAACACGCCAAACTGACGCGCAAGATTAAAGATGAACCCGTCGTTATCAATCTTCTGCGTCTTGATTTATCAAAAGTCCGCCTTGATGTCGTTCACGCGATGGACGCGGCAATCGGCACGGAAACGACTTCTTCGATGGCAGCGCGTCACGGCGCGTTTGCGGCGATCAACGCCGGATTTTTTCGTTTGGATCGAAGCATTTTCGCGGGCGATGCGGTCGGCGTTTTGAAGATAGATAATAATCTTTACAGCGAATCAACGAATGGACGAATTGCTTTAATGATTTCCAACAACGCGGATCGAACCGAAGTTTTTATCGAACGAGCGAATGTTTCCGATTTTGTTACGATAAAAGGAAAAGATTTTGATGTCGGCAGAAACCGTGAGCGAAAAGACGACGATTTGGTGATTTTTACGAATGTTTTTCATCCGACAACGCTCACCGCTAACAACGGAGTCGAATTCGTCATAAAAAACAATAAAATCCGGCAAATTTTTGACGGAAAAGGAAGCAATAGAATTCCGCCCGACGGATACGTTCTTTCGGCAAGCGGGAAAATGCGTAAACAACTGCTCGATTTAATCAAAATCGGAACGAAAGTAAAGTTATTTGGAAAACATTCTTCGCCGACAAACTTTATGGCAAGTTCAGCCTACGGACGATCCGAAGACATTACTAACGGCGTTCCGCAGTTAATTAAAAACGGCAAAATCGCAATCACCTGGGAGCAGGAAAAATCGAGCAAAGCATTTGTCGAAACGCGACACCCGCGCACGGCGGTGGCGAAACTGAAAGACGGCAAGTTTCTAATGGTAACGGTTGACGGACGGCAGCCCGGAACGAGCGTCGGAATGAATTTGAACGAACTTGCGGAAATGCTTCTGGAACTCGGCGCGGTTGATGCGATGAATCTCGACGGCGGCGGTTCGACGACGATGTTTCTCGGCGGCAAAATCGTCAACAAACCGTCGGACAAAGAAGGCGAGCGCAAGGTGAGCGACGCGATTTTGGTTTTTCCGCGAAGGAAAA
>JALYQJ010000218.1 GCA_030855875.1 Acidobacteriota bacterium | reverse complement strand
GGCGGACATTTTTTAAATCAAACTGAAGCCGATAAAGTCGCCGCCGTTTTATTAACCGAACATCGCACATTAAACCCGAAAATCGTCGGCAAATCTGCCGAATATATCGCCAATTTAGCCGGAATTTCGATTCCTTCGGGAACGCGCTGTCTTCTAGCGGATTGCGGCGGAGTCGGGCGCGATTATCCGTGGTCAATCGAAAAACTTTCGCCGACGCTGGCGTTTTTCGTCGCCGACGGCGTTGAACAGGGCGCACAAAAATGTCTGGAAGTTTTGCAGTTCGGCGGAATGGGACACACCGCCGGAATGCACACCGGCAACCGTGATGCGGCAATCGCTTACGGCGAGAAAATGCCCGCTTCGCGCGTTGTTATAAATTCGCCGACGACGCACGGCGCAATCGGATTTTCGACCGATTTAGCTCCTTCGATGACTTTAGGCTGCGGCTCGTGGGGCGGAAACGTAACGAGCGATAATGTTTCGCCGATTCATTTAATGGACATCAAGCGCGTCGCTTTTGAAACCCGTCCCGTCCAAGGTCTAAAGTCCAAAGTCCAAAGTCCAAAGGAATTTCAAATTCCGAATTTCAAATTTCAAAACGAAGACCAAAAACCAAAGACCAAAGACCAAACTATCAAACACGAAGAAATCGCGGCGATTGTTGACAGATTTTTGAGCAGTAAATTAAGAGAAAGTCTCGAAGTTAAAGAACAGTCGAAACCCGAAATTCAAAGCCGAGTTACGGAAAGCCCGGTGAAAACAATCATTCACGAATTGCGAACCGAAATTGCCGGTAACGGAGCGAAACCGAAAGCGGTTGATTTTGTCAGCGAAGACGACGTAAAACGAGCCGTCGAAAAGGGCGAGAAAATTTTCGTGACCGCAAAAACAATCATCACACCATCGGCGCGTGACTTGGGTGATGAAAAAGAAATCTTCGCCAAACAGCAGTAATCAATAAAATTTACAGATGGCTGAAATTATTGTCGAAAATCAGATTTGTAAAACTTGTGGTGCGGATGTGCGTCCGCTGGCGTTGTTTTGTTATAACTGCGGCGGCGCGGTCGGCATTCACATCGAGAAAACTAAAAATAAAACTGAAAGTAAAAATGGAGATAACAAATCCGGCGATGTTTTGTTAAAGAATAATTTCAAAGAGGAAATCAAAAAGGAAACTGCGGAAAAACCAGCCAACAGCGAATCAGACGGCGATGTTAATAAGATTGAAGAGAAAGAAGAAACAATAAAAAAAGATAAAAAGCCGGATGTTTTTGAAGAAGCCAAACTGAAATCAGCCGCCTCGCTGCGGCGCAAAGCGAAATCCATTCAACCGAAAGAAATCGAGATAATTTGGGAAGAACCGGCAAATTTTTCCGGTTTGTGGCTGACATTAATTGTGCTTTTGCTGTCGGCTTTTGCCGCCGCCGTTGTGTTTTTGGCAATATCTTTGAAATAAATTTGTCGTGCCTCTAAAGCGCAATCCGTCTTTCTTTGAATATATTTTTGTGAAAGTGGTTCGTTTTCAATCTAAAAATTTCAGATAATAAAACCTGTTTCCAATCAATGAAATCCGATAAAACTCACATCACCGAACGCAGCGCGGTGGCGATTCTGATGTCGTGGACGCGCGAAATCATCGAAAAACATAATCTCGATTTGGGTTTGCCGATGGTCGAAACATCCGGCAAAGATAATAAATTTCCCGATATGGAAATTTACAATTCACGGCGCGGACAAGATTGTCTGTGTTTGTTTGAAGCGAAACGTCCGAACTTCGACGTTTTTGAACACGAAGAAGAACTCAAAGAACCGGCGCGAAGCAAGGCGACGAAAAGAAACGCCAAATATTTCGTTTTGCTGAATTTTCGCAAACTCGTCTGGTTCGACACGGCGAAAGTCAATCAAATGCTGCCGGAAGAACAGCAGATTATCCAAACTTACACGCTTTCGGATTTGACGACGCTCGACGAATTGGAAACAACGCGCAATCAAACGCGCATCAAGAAAAATCTCGAAGAATTTCTGCTCAAACTTTACGCAGTTCACACGGGCAAAGAAGCCGAACCGCAGATTCCGGTTGACGAGCTTTTAATCAATAAATTGCAGGAGAAAATCAATCTTCTGACGCATTATTACAGTCAGATTATCGAAGACAAATGCGCCGAAGACGCTGGATTTTTACAAAATTTAGCGAAATGGTTTTTCGATCAGAGTTGGAATTTCGCCGGAACTTCCGACGATTTTGAAAAAGCGGCACGGCAGGCTTCTTATTTGCTCGTCAACAAAATTCTTTTTTACGACACGCTGCAAAATAAACGCCCGAACGATCTCGACCCGTTGGAAATTCCGCAGGGTTTGACGAAAGGCGCGAAACTTCAGCAGCAGTTGCAGGGATATTTTAACGACGCGCTGAAAATTGATTACGAAAATGTTTTTAATGTTGATTTTGTTGACGAATTGGCGTTTCCCGACTCAAAAGAAGTCATCGAAGAAATCAAAAAACTCGTCGCGCTTCTGAACCGCTACAATTTGGCGGAACTTGGTTTCGACATTATCGGCAGAATTTTCGAGCGTCTGATTCCGTCGGAAGAGCGCCATAATTTCGGGCAGTATTTTACCGATTCGGATGTCGTTGATTTGATTTTGAAATTCTGTCTGAAACACGAATCCGACAAAACGCTCGACCCAAGTTGCGGTTCAGGAACTTTTCTCGTTCGCGCTTATCAGCACAAAAAGTTGATGAACAAACGCCTTTCGCACGAAGAAATTTTGGAAACGATCTGGGGCAACGACATCGCCAAATTTCCCGCGAGTCTTTCGATAATCAACCTTGCAATCAACGATTTATCGGTGGACAAGAATTATCCGAACATTATCAAGGAAGATTTTTTCAATATCAAAGTCGGCAGCGACGGCATAGATTTGGAAGCGTGGCGAACGAGCGTCGCGCAAACTCTTAGCGGCAAAGAACGCAGTCTTGTTTATCCGAAACAGTTTGACGCGATTGTCGGAAACCCGCCCTACACCAGACAGGAAGAAATCTCGGAACTTGCGCCCGAAGATGTCGAATATAAGGAAAATCTGATTGAAAGCGCGGTCAAAGTCGGCGGAAAAAAGATTGCCGAATTGAGCAAACGCGCCGGAATTCACGCTTTCTTTTTCGTTCACGGCTGGAAGTTTTTGAAGGAAGGCGGCAGGTTCGGTTTTATCGTTTCAAATTCGTGGCTCGATACGGATTACGGGCGCGGTTTACAGGAATTTTTTCTCAAACATTACAAAATCGTCGCCATCATCGAATCGAAAGTCGAGCGTTGGTTTTCGGAAGCCGATGTCAATACCTGCATCGTCATTCTGGAAAAATGTTCCGACCAAACCGAACGCGACAGTAATCCGGCGCGGTTCGTTTATCTGAAAAAGAAACTGCGCGAATTTATTCCGCCGACTTCCGACCGAAAGGACGAAGAAGTTAAACGCCAACACGCGATTGAAGATTTTTGCGACACGATTTTGACGCATCGCAAAATTTACGAAAACGACGATTTCCGCATTTATCCGATGTTGCAGAG
>JALYQJ010000214.1 GCA_030855875.1 Acidobacteriota bacterium | reverse complement strand
TGTCGGCGTTGGATTACATGCACATCCTAACGAGTTATAGCCGGCTGAACATGCATTCTGAAACGCCACACTTTTTTGACAAATTCCGTTAACTTCAACAAGTCCCGCCGCGCAGCCCCAATCATAGGGTGGGTTACCGCAGCTTTGTGGCTGACCACATGAAGGGTATGAAAAAAATCTATCGTAACTACTACCCGCACACGTCGAACATGTTATGGGAAATATAATTCCCTCGGGAGGATTGCAGGTACGAGGGATGTTTGGCTCAATGTAACCAATTTGTCCCGTCGAAGAAGATGAGGTTATCGTATCATCATCAGGCTGCTCACAAGAGGTGTTATCAGCCGGGTCGGTGCAGTCGCTTCTACATCTTATGGGTTCTCCAAGAGGGTTACTATAACCGCACGTTGGGGATGTTGGTGAAGTTGCAGCAGGCGCAACAAAAAAATTCCGGCAGCGAGCCGGAATCGAAAACGAAATGTAGCCACTTAGAAAATTGGATAAGGGTATGGGAACAAAAGCAGACATCAAGACTGACGAGAACATGTAGTTTTTCATTTGACCCTGAGTTACAGAACGCCATATTTTGGGATTTAATGGATCTCGCCTCAGCTCGGTTCCGAGGGACCAACCTGTTCCATCATCAAAATGAACCCTTCGAATGTCCGTTCTTATTTGTTCGATGTCTTCAGCATCATACTGTTTAAGGTACTCCTCTAGTTTTGTACGCACTACATCACTCATCTTTAAGTTCACCACCTCACCCGGCTTTAGTAATTCGAGCGGGCTGCTCGAATCCTTGTTAGCGGTCGCTGCGTTCGCTACTCCGTCGAAAATAATAGGAGATACCATGCCATTGCGCTCCATTTTGCCCGATTTGGAAATCTGGAGTTCTAGAATGATGTAAGTAACGTTTTTATTCGAGACATTCTTCACATCGAAGTTAAGCTCGTTTAGCCAATTATTACCCGCGATGATTCCGTGTCTATTTCGATGTGAACGGTCAAACGTCTTATCCCCGACGTGGCGACTCACAAAAACGACAGGAGAACTCTCCTGTTCCGCTTCTTGAATGATCCGAAGTTTCTCTTGGGCAGCGGCAACTGACGCAAAATGACAAAGCTGGAATCCGATAAAGAGGCTCAAACCTAAAAGTCTATTCATTATTTTCTCCTTTCTGCTTATTGAAAAGCGTGAAATTGTTGATAGAAAGGCTGTTTTGTCGAGAAGAAAGGCTAAACAACCGCGAAAGGTTGCGACTAAAGAAAACAAATTACATTTGTTTCTCGGTATAATGCGCTTTTTGAATAATGGATGTCAAGAACTTTTTTGATGCAAAAAAATCCAATGAAAATACAAGTAATTGAATAAAGAAAAAGCCGCAAGTTTTAGCTCACGGCTTGAATCTTTTAATTTTAAGAGCAGACGAAGCAACGTGGAAGTGTACCGCGTCTGCCAATTCGCAATAACTGTCCTCACCCCAGCTATCACTGGAAACGGAGGTTCCACCTACCGTTTCGATATTTCAAATATACATTCAAAAAACTCTTTTTGGCAAGCCGACACAAAATCTTTCGTAACTTTTGAGAAATTTTAATGTCAAAACTAGCGGTCAACACAATTTTTGCCGAATAACTTCCGCTAATTGATTTGCCTGCGCTTCGATTTCCGTCTGATTTTCGCCTTCGATCATCACGCGGGCGAGATTTTCCGTTCCCGAATAACGAAGCAGAAGTCTGCCTTTGCCGTCGAGTTCGCTTTCAATTTTAGCCGACGCTTCAGCGATTGCCGGAACTGTTTCAAACGGCAGCTTTTCACGGACTTTGACATTCACCAAAATCTGCGGAAACTGCGTAAATCCGCGAGTCATTTCCGAAAATGACAAGCCTTTTTCCCGAATCGCCTGAAGCAGAAAAAGCGTCGTCATCATTCCGTCGCCGACCAGACTTTTTTCCGGGAAAATAATATGTCCCGACTGTTCGCCGCCGATTGATGCGCCGGTTTCGATTAATTTCTCCAAAACGTATTTGTCGCCGACCGCCGTTCGCAAAAGCTCGATGTTTTTTGATTTGAGCGCGATTTCCAAACCGATATTGCTCATCACGGTAGCGACCACTTTATGATTATTCAGTTTGGTATGCGATTCCAGGTAATTCGCCATAATCCAGAGCGTCGCGTCGCCGTCCACCAGATTTCCCTTTTCGTCAACAAACAACGCGCGGTCGGCATCGCCGTCAAACGCCGCGCCGAAGTCAGCTTTGACTTCGGAAACTTTCGTCTGCAAATGTTCGAGATGGAGCGAACCGCAATCTTTATTGATGTTTCTGCCGTCAGGCTGAAAATTAACCGGAACGACTTCCGCGCCGAAACTTTCAAACAATTGCGGCGCAAGAAGCGAAGCCGCGCCGTTCGCGCAATCGAGAACTATTTTGTAATTTTCGAGCGACAAATTTACGAATCCGTCCGACAAATATTGTAAATAACTGTTTTGAAATTCCGCGATGTTTGAATCATCGCAAAAAGATTCTTTGCCGCCCGCCGAGATTTGCGCGTTGTAAATATCTTTTTCGATTGCTTTTTCAGTTGCTTCGTCAATTTTCTTCCCGTTCGGCGAAAAGATTTTGATCCCGTTGTCCTCGTATGGATTATGCGACGCGCTGATGACGATGCCCGCGTCAAAGTCGAATTTATTTGTTAAAAAAGCGACTCCGGGCGTTGTCATAACGCCTGCCGAAAAACATTCCGCGCCGAGTGAGTTTGCGCCCGCACAAAATGCTTTTTCCATCCATTCGCCCGATTCGCGCGTGTCTCTGCCGATAACGAAGCGCGGCGGCTTTCCCGATTTTTCGGCGTATTGTTTGGCTAACGAATCGCCGACTTTATTAATCGTCGCTTCATCGAGCGGAAATGCGCCCGCTAATCCGCGCATTCCGTCAGTTCCAAAAAGTTTCTTCATAAAATTTGTTTTTTTCAATTTCTTCCGCGAAAGAGAAATTTCAGTTATACCGCAAAACCCGACGAAGCGACAAACGATACTTTTGTATAATTATTTCTTGTAGTTATCACTAAGATTATGCGGGAGATTTGACAACCTTTTGTTAAATAAGCGAATCTTTATATCTGCGGGCAGCCAAAGCCTGTCGGAATTTGGCGCAATCTCGCCCGAAACCTTTCCTTAGTTTTATTAAAATATGAAAAAAGTATTTCTTGTCGCATTGCTCGCCGTGTCTATTTTAACCGCCGAAAATTTTGCTCAAACGGCTCAGATAAGTCCGACACCGACGCGCCAGCGCGTAATAATTGTCGGCGCAAATCCAACGCCGATGCCGACACCGACAGCAACGCCGATTGTCGCGCCGACACCTTCGAGAGTTGTCGTCACCAACGCTTTGCCTTCGCCGAAACCATCTGTCACGCCGCGACCGATTCCGACGCAGACTCCGATTATTGTCGGCAGTTCAACTCAAATTCCGCCGCCGGTTGTTCCGACAAATGGCACGTATCGCTCGTTGAGTTTCGGGCAGTTAAAAAGCCGCATCGCCGAAGCCAAAAGACAGATGCAGGCGCGACCTTTGCCGACGGCTTTGACCGATTCTTTTTTGATGACGAATGTGATTCGGATCGCTTTTTACGATTGGAAAACGCAGAAAATTGATTACACCGTAATGACTAAAGAAAGTTTTCTTGCGGTTGACGCGGAAACTTCGACCACGACTTCAAATGGCAGAAGCGTAACAATTCGCACGGTTCGCGGCAACGGCGTTAATACGCCCGTAATGATCTTCGATGAGGAAGGCAAAGTGCATCTGCCGCTGCTCGTGCAGTATCCGATTGAGAAAGGCGGCAGACACGTCGAAACGGCGTATTATATTTCGACGCATCCGGGACTCGTCACGCCGGAAGTCGTCAACGCGGGCAAAATGTATGTGCGGAATACGATTGACATCGCGCGCGAAAAGCTGCGCGAAAAAGGAATTTACATTCAGCCCCGAATCGCCGATATTGCCGAGCGGCTTTCGGCAGTCGAACACGTTGACCACCAGCGTTTTCGCAACGAATATCACCCGAATATTTACAACGACATTTATGCCCTTTTCGCTTTGAATGAAGGCGACACTTACCGCTTTTCCGTGAGCAGCGCGGGCGCGGGCGGAATGGTGCAGATGATTCCTTCGACTTATCGAATGGTTCGTTCGCAATATTATCAAGTCAATTTAATGCCGGATTTTGTCGAAGGAATGCGAAATCACGTCAACGCAGCGCAGGCGATGCTGCTTTATATGCAGTGGACGTGGAACGATTTGATGGCGAGTTCGACCGTTTCCGGCGCACTCGAAAGCGGAATTGCGACCGACACGCAATTAATGGCATCGGGTTATAACTCAAATCCGGCGCGGCTTGCCGGTTATATCAATCGCGGCGGCGCAAATTGGACGACGCTGATACCGCGCGAAACAAAAATCTATCTGCAAATCTATGATTCGATGAACCGCTTCGTTCCGGCGACGGCGCGAACAAAATAGTTTTCTTTTAATTTTTATCCGACAGGTTTATCTTCTTCGTCCTCGTCTTCGGGAAGATAAACCTCGTATCCGCTCGCGTCGTCATAATAGTAACCGCGGTTTTTTTGGTCTTCGCTCCACGAAGATTTTTCCGCATTTTCACAATTTACGTCGGAGTTTTTTTTATTGTTATCGCCGGATTCTTTATCGTTGTTCTTTTTTTCACACATAATTCACTCGAAATTTTCCCCGGTCTAAACTCAATCAATCATACAAAAAATCAAACCTTCGTGCGTTGTCAAATCGCTCCGAATTAAAAGGCTAATTTTGACGTTTTTTGAAAAACGCTTACAATAAATGTCAAATAAGAAACGACAATTGAAAGTATAATTAAAAACTCTCGATTTCTTATTGTCAGTTTTAATTTATATTATGCGAATTTTAATTACCGGCGGCGCAGGTTTTCTCGGCTCGCATCTTTGCGAAAGACTTCTGGCAAAAGGCGACGAAATCATTTGCCTCGACAATTTTTTCACCGGACGAAAGGAAAA
>JALYQJ010000201.1 GCA_030855875.1 Acidobacteriota bacterium | reverse complement strand
AATTATAACCGAGATAAAGATGCGCGAAGGCGAAATTCGCGTCCATTTCGAGCGTTCTTTTTAATGTTTCGACCGCTTCATCATATCGTCTTGCGAAATAAAGAATAATTCCGAGATTCGTATTGACAATCAGCGACAGCGGATCGAGTTCTCTGGCGAGTTTGACTTCGGCGACGGCTTCGTCGTGCCGACCGACGCGGCTCAAATGTCCGGCGTAACCGATATGCGCCCGGGCGAGATTGGCGTTCAATTCGATGGCGGTTTTAAATTCGGCTTCGGCTGATTTCCAACGCCACGCATCCTGTTCGAGATATGCGAGCGCGAAATGTCCTTCGGCAAGCCGGTTGTCCAATTCCAGAGCGCGGCGGGCGGCGGCTTCGGCTTTCGGCATAAATTCCTTCGGGTCAATCGAGCCGCTGACAAGCAAAACGCGATAAGCAAAAGCTAATTCGGCGTAAGCGAGCGCATATTCCGGTTCGAGAGCGATTGCCTGCTCGAAAAATTCGACCGCCGTTTTTTGCCTTTCGGTTCCGCCTTTGCCGCGCTGAAAAGTTCCCTTCAAAAACAGTTCGTAAGCCTTCGTGTTTTCCGTGTAACGCTTTAAGACAGCTTGTTTATTTTCGCCGAATAATTTCACTTTCAGCGCGTCGGTAACAGCCAGCGTGATTTCGTCCTGAATGTGAAAAATATCCTTCATTTTGCGGTCGTATTTTTCTGACCAGAGCTGAAATCCGTCGGCGGCATTGACGAGCTGCACGGTGATTCGTACGCGATTTCCCGCGCGCCGAACGCTTCCTTCCAAAATCGAATTGACATTGAGAAGCTGCCCGATTTCATTGACGCTGATATTTTTGTTTTTGAGCGAAAAAGCCGATGTGCGGGCGACGACTTTGACGTTCTCGATTTTCGCCAGAGCGTTGAGCAGTTCTTCGGTCAAACCGTCGCAGAAATATTCGTTATCGGCTTGTGCGCTGACGTTGGCGAACGGCATCACGACAATCGAAGGCTGATATTTCGGGAAATTTTGTGAAGCATATACTTCAGTCTGAATTCGACTTTGAGCAACCGAAAACGGAGAAATCAGAGTTGCCATCGTATCTATATTCGATTCAAGAACGGTGCCGTCTTCAAGACAATAATTCATCGTTTCGTCTTCGTAAAAACGGTCGCATTTTGGACAAAATTTCATACGGTTCAGGGAAATACAATTATTTTGAATCGAAAAGTGATTGATTTTTTTCGTTACTCCGATTAAAAATTTTCCAAGGTTTGATCAAATTTCCATTAACAAATGAACACAAAAACCAGCCGATAATTAAGTAACTAAGAATCATCGCAAAGTAAACAATTTTGCCTTTCAGATCAAGCGAATTACCGACGGGTTTAGTATGCGCTCCGGCAAAAACTATGACAAACATAAACGGGAAAGTTGCGCCTGTAATGCAAACGTAACCAAGGAGAGCAACAAATAATTTGAGAATAATTTCGGAGGGTTTAATGCCGTTAATGTAACTTATATAACCAGTTACCAAAAAGGTTGTCGGAAGAATTAAAACAAATAAAAACCAGATTATTGGAATGAAAGGTTCCATATTCTTTAAAAAGAGAACACGAACAAATATAATAAGTTAACTACAGCAATTCGTGTTCTCTTGATTTAACAAAGAATTAAACGTCCAGATTTTTCACGTCGAGCGCGTTGTCTTCGATAAACTTGCGGCGCGGTTCGACCTGATCGCCCATCAAAACGGTAAAGATCGCGTCGGTTTCAATCGCGTCTTCGATGCGAACCTGCAAAAGCGTGCGTTTTTCCGGGTCCATCGTAGTTTCCCAGAGCTGTTCCGGGTTCATTTCGCCCAGACCTTTATAACGCTGAATCGCCAAATCCTTCTTCGCCACGCCCATCAGTTTTTCGAGCAGTTCTTCGCGCGAAGTAATTTCTTCCGAGTTTCCGTTTGTGCCTAAAGTAAACGGCGCGGGAAAATCGTTTTCGAGAATGCGTTTTAAGTCAACCGCTTTTTGAAATTCGACATAACTCGCCAGATCCCAGTCGAACAAAATTATTTGACCGTTCGGCAAAGTAATTTCAACTTCCGAAAGTCCGTGTTCTTCGTCGCTCAAAAGCTCGGTTTTATAACCTCCGGCGGCGAGAATGCCTTCGACTTCCGCCATCAAATCTTCCTGCTCGAACACTTTGCGGATTTTGACATTTTTAGTCGCCAAAACTCCGTTTTTACCTGAAAACGCTTCGAGTAAAACTTTGAGCAGTTTTTCATCGCCGTTAATTCGTCGTGCAAATCTGGCGAAATATCGGTTAAATTCGGTGACTTGTTCGAGATTTTTCGTTATTTCCCGACCTTCGTATTTTTTATCGTTTACCGATGATTTCAGTTCGATGTCGTTGGTCGCCTGCCGCATCATATAACGAAGCATTGAGGCTTCGTCTTTAATATATTCTTCTTTTTTGCCGCGTTTGACCTTGAAAAGCGGCGGTTGCGCGATGTAAATATGACCGTTTTCGACGAGTTCCGGCATCTGCCGATAAAAGAACGTCAAAAGCAGCGTTCGGATATGCGAGCCGTCAACGTCAGCGTCGGTCATCAAAACGAGTTTGTGATAACGAAGTTTCGCCAAATCGAAATCGTCTTTGCCGATTCCCGTTCCGAGTGCCGTAATCAAAGCCTTGATTTCGCCGTGTCCGAGCATTTTATCGAAACGCGCTTTTTCGACGTTCAAAATTTTACCTTTCAGAGGCAAAACGGCTTGATTTTTGCGGTCGCGTCCCTGTTTTGCCGAACCTCCGGCGGAATCGCCTTCGACTAAATAAAGTTCTGAAAGCGCCGGGTCTTTTTCCTGACAATCGGCGAGCTTTCCGGGCAGAGTCGAACCGCCGAGAACGCTTTTACGGACGATTTCACGCGCCTTTCTCGCCGCGTCGCGCGCCCGCGCCGCGTCAACCGCTTTGCCGACGATTTTTTTCGCCACGTTCGGATTCTGCTCGAAAAATTCGCCGAGCTTTTCGTTCAGAAAAGATTCGACCGCACCTTTGACCGGCGAATTCAATTTGCCTTTCGTTTGTCCTTCAAACTGCGGCTGCGGAATTTTGACGGAAATAATCGCCACCAGACCTTCGCGCACGTCGTCGCCGGTCAGAATGGTTTTGGAATTTTTCAAAAGCCCGGAACTTTCCGCGTAATTATTAATCGTTCGGGTAATCGCGCCGCGAAAACCCGACAGATGCGTTCCGCCGTCAACCGTGTTGATGTTGTTGGCAAACGAGAAAATCTTCTCGTCGTAAGAATCGTTATACTGCATCGAAACTTCGACCGAAAGATCGTCGGAAATCGTTTCAAAATAAAGCGGTTCTTCGTGCAGCGGCGATTTGTTTTTGTTCAAATGCTTGACGAATTCGGCAATTCCGCCTTTATAGTAAAATTCGTGTGATTTTTCGACTTCTTCGCGCTCGTCTTTGATAAAAATGCGGATGCCTTTGTTCAAAAACGCTTTTTCGCGCAGACGTTCCGAAAGCCGCTCGAAACTATAAATGGTCGTTTCAAAAATACTCGCGTCCGGTTTGAACGTAATCTTCGTGCCGCGTTTCGTTGTTTTTCCGGTTTGCTTGAGCGGCGCGACCGTTACGCCGGCGGCAAACTCCATTTCGTGAGTTTTGCCGTCGCGCCAGATTTCGACTTTGAACCATTCGCTCAAAAAATTAACGCAGGAAACGCCGACTCCGTGCAGTCCGCCTGAAACTTTATACGAATTCGAGTCGAATTTTCCGCCCGCGTGAAGCACGGTCAAAACGACTTCAGCCGCCGAATGTCCGAATTGTTTGTGAATGTCGGTCGGAATTCCGCGCCCGTTATCAACGACCGTGATCGAATCGTCAACGTGAATCGCAACTTCAATCGTGTCGCAATAACCCGCGAGAGCTTCGTCAACCGAATTGTCAACGACTTCGTAAACAAGATGATGCAGACCGATGTCGCCGGTCGAACCGATATACATCGCCGGACGTTTGCGAACCGCGTCGCGCCCTTCCAGAGCCGTAATCGAACTTGCATCATATTCTTGATTCTTTTTATCTTCTTTTGCTTTAGCCAATTTTATTTAACCTCTAAATTTGATTTTCAATTGTAATAATTTCGCCTATTTTAATGCTTTCCAATGCTTTTGAGGCTTCCGCCATCAACGGCAAAAGCGATTCGATACGATTAGCTTTTGCCGATAAAACGAGAACTGCTAATGGTAAATTTATTTTGTTTTGCTGATGTTCGATGTTTTTATCAACCGAAATCAAAAACTCAAAACCGCCTTCGCCCGCCGCTTGAATTAATTTTCCATTCTTCAAACCTTTGAAACCGGCTTCGTCAATGGTGAAAACTTCGTGTCCGACAAATTCCCGTTTGAGTTTTCTCGGCAGACACTCATCAAGCAGCTTCATATTCTTGTAAAAGCGTGACTTTGTAGAGTTCCAAAACGCCGATGGCTTGTGTGCGCGTAACGGTCGGAAAGTCATCGAGAAATTCGTCCAAATCATCGCCCGCTTCTAAATAATCGAACAAATTTTTAACGGGAACGCGAGTTCCGCGAAAAACAGGCGTTCCGCTTAACTTTTCCGCGTCGCTTTCGATGTATTGATCAAGCAAGTTACTATCCATCTTTTTACCCCAAAAACCAACTTAAATTGTAACATTTTTTCGTGATTTCAGACAGTTAAAAAAGGATTAAAATAGCTGGAAAACCTTTGAAATAAATAAAAAATGCACTACTATTCAAGATGGCATTTCAACAAAATTTTCAAACTTCAAAAAATGAATATAAAATTTCTCTCACAAACTTTTTTTCAGATGCTTTTGCTTGTCCCAATTGTTCTTTCTACCAACCAACTTTGCTTTCCACAAAATAAATTTGATTTGGAAATTAAAGTTGAGCCTGCATCCGAAACGGCAAGAGGGGGAGAGAAATTTTCTTACGCAGTAACAGTCAGCAATAAGGGTTCTGCAAAAGCAACTAATGTGATTTTCATTCAGGATGAACCTAAACTAACAACTTTTGTTTCTTATTTTCCGAGCAAAGGAAAATGTGAAGTTGATGATAACAAAGGTCATGTTGATCGAATTTTGCGTTGCAGATTAGAAGATATGGAAGTCGGAGAATCCATCGTTATTTTAGTTGGTATAAAAATTCACAATTTTGGCGACGTTTCGGAAACTATAGATTCCGCTATTAAATCTCCGACTTCTATTAGTCGTTCTATTTTAGGAATAGAACCTGACACGAATAAAAACTCATTGGGAGATGTAAATGTCAGAGCAGAAGAAACCGAAGAAAATCTGGAAAACAACCGCGCCGAAGTTTATGTAAATTTACTTCCAAGCAAAAATATCCCACCTCGTGTGCAGATTATTTCTCCGAAAAATGAAGAAGTAATCTCACGTGCTGCGAAGAAACTTACTAAAGTCACTTTTACGATTAAAGCATTTGACCCGGACGGGACAGTCGAGAAAGTTACTGTCAACACACAACAGTTTTCTATTTCGATTGAACATCCTGAAAATAAATATGTTATAGACGGTAAAAAATATTCAATCAAAGAAGTCGAAGATAATATGGAAGTCTTCAAAAAGTATTTTGGGGGAGAGGCTAAAAGAATCGGAAAAGACATCTATACTTTTACTTTAGAAAACCCGAAATACGGATTGAATATGATTTTTGTCGTAGCGGAAGATAACGGAAAAAGAGTTGGACACGCTTCTATCAGGCTGACAGTTAAGGGAGATAATTCGATTGAATTCACAAAACCCGCGAAAGATGCAGTAATCCAGCCGAATACTGATGTAATGATAGAAACCTTATCAAAGCTAAACGACGGGAAGTTAGTTCAACTTCAACTAATCGGAAACACTTTATGTTGTGAAAACCACTTTATGAAACAAATTTCCCAAACCGGAAATATCTACTTGCACCAATACTTTTGGAAAAATATCGGTAAAGGATACTATAATTTACAAGTAATTTTGACGGAAGACACAGGAGCATTTACGTATTCTGAAAGTTTACAATTCAAAGTTACCGAAAAGCCGAAAGTTAAAATAACCTCCCTTAAACAAATGCAGATTTTCAAGGAAGATGAAGAAGTTCCTATTGAAATCGAAGCAATTGACCCTGACGGGGAAGTTAAGAATATCATTATCTATACTGACGGAAATTATGAGAAAGACTTTTCTTGGCAACAAGGTGGAATTAATAAAAAAGGAAGAATTTGGCGAATGAGAAAAGGAACTCACAAGATTTACGCGAAAGTGGTTGATGATATGGATGTCGAAGCGGAATCCGACCCAATCACAATTATTGTGAAATAACTTTTGCCGCACCGTTTTCAATCGTAAAAATCTCCGCGCCCGCGCCGAATTTTTCGACGAAACTTTCTTTTGAAGTCGTGATAAAAGTCTGCGTTTTATCGCTCAGATATTCAAGCAGTCCGCCGATGCGTTTGTAATCTAATTCGGCATCAATGTCGTCGAGCAGAAAAAGCGGATATTCCTGATTTTGCAGATGATAAACCGACAAAGCGGCGAGCTGAAGAATTAGAAGCGCACTTCTTTGCTGACCGCTCGATCCGAATTTTCGCAAATCGTGACCGTCAAATAAAACACCTAAATCGTCGCGGTGCGTTCCGATTAAAGAATAGCCGGAAACGAGTTCGGCTTGAACGCGAAGTTTCAGACGTTCTTCCAGAAGCGCGGCATAATCCGACAAATCGCCTTTGCCTTCGAGCGACGAAACGTATCGGATCGAAACTTCTTCTTTGCCGAAAAGTTTTTTCTCCAAAACTTCCTGCAATCGCTCGACATAACGAATTCTGGCTTTGTGTATCCGCGCCGCCAGATGAATCAGTTGTTCATTCCACGGCTCAAGCAGTTCGGCGGTTTTTTCAATCGAAAAGCTGTTGTCCTGAGCTGATTGAAGCAGAGAATTTTTCTGCCGGATGACGCGGTTATAATCGGTCAGAGTCTGCACAAAAGGCGGATAAATCGAAACGATTCCGCCGTCGAGAAATTTGCGCCGCGCTTCGGCACTTCCGCGCACGATTTCGAGTTCGTCCGAGTTAAAAATGACGGTGTGAAGTTCGCCCAAAAATCTCGTAATCGTTTCTTTTTTGTTGTTCACCGAAAGCGTTTTCGTGTTGCCCTGCAAAGCGACTTGCAAAGTCCGATGAATTTCGGCACTATGATAAACAGTTCCACGAACAATGGCGAGTTCCTCGCCGAAAGCAATCGCTTCTTGAAGTCTGGCAGTTTTAAACGATTTGGTCGTTGCGAGCAGATAAATCGCTTCGAGCCAATTTGTTTTTCCCTGTCCGTTTTCGCCGAAAATGATGTTCAGGCTTTTTCCGCAGAACAGTTTTCCGCGTAAGTTTCGGAAGTTTTGCGCGTCGAGCGATTCAAGCAGCATACGGATATTTTATCATAAAACAAAGCGAGCAGTTCTTTCACGGTTTTTAGGAATTGCACTCGGTTTAGTAATGTTATTTAAATTAGTGTTGGCAATCTGCCAACAAAGTTCATCATCCCGACTCCAAACAGTTTTTAAAATTAATATTATGAAATGTCTGCGTCTATTGGCTTGTTCAATCTTCATTTTCGCATTTTCGATGATTATTTGTGGGCAGAAAGGCGACAGAGAGATTGCGAAAAATTTTAGTGCCGTTTCGATGGGCGGAGAGAAAGTCGAACTCAGCTCTCTAAAAGGAAAAGTCGTCGTTCTAACTTTTTGGTCAACGAGATGTCCGAATTGCCATAACGTCATTCCGAAACTCAATCGAATCGTCAGCGATTACAAAAGCCGAGGCGTGGTTTTTCTCGCTCTGACGATGGAAAATCAAGCAAAAGTCGAAGGTTATTTGAAGAAAACTCAATTCAATTTTGAAATTTTGCCTAATACTTTCGACGTGCTTCTAAAGTATGCCGACCCGAACGGCACCGGATTTATCGAAATGGCATTTCCCACGCATTTTCTCGTCAATCAAAACGGCGAAATCGAATTAAAAACGAGCGGTTTTGATAAAACCGGACAAATAAGTTCAGGCATAAATCGTCTTTTATCGTCGGCACAAGCCAGAGTAGAATAAGATTTAAGGTTGAAATTAAAAAATGCGAGCCGTCAATTAAACCGGCTCGCAATTTTTTGTTTCGAGTTGAATTCAAACGAACTTTGCGGTATATTTTTGTTTCTGCCAAATGCGGAGAGATCGCATAATTGGCTAGTGCAGTAGTCTTGAAAACTACCGTCCGTAAGGATATGCAGGTTCGAGTCCTGTTCTCTCCGCCATTTCAATTTTGGATTTTAGATTGACGATTTTGGGTTTGTTCCAAAATCGTCTTTTCTTTTTCCGTCAGAATTCCCTTATTCGCAAAATTTTTGTTGATTTTATTTTCGGTTTTGATATAGCCTTATAGCACAAATGAATGATTATTCATTCACCCGAATTTGAGATCGTAATTTCCGATTAATAAAGAGCGATTTTGAATTTGCGCTGAAATAACCGTTTCGGTTTGTAAAATCGTTTATGTCAAAACAAAGTACTCGCTCGAATACATCTGCCGTTGCCGTCCGCGCCGTCGTTGCGGACAAGCGCGAAGCGATCTTGCGCGCCGCCGTCAAAGTCTTTGCGCGGAAGGGTTTTTTCAACTCGAAAGTTGCCGATATTGCACGCGAAGCCGGGATTGCCGACGGCACGGTTTATCTTTATTTCAAGAGCAAAGACGAGATTCTGCATTCGGTTTTCGACCGCGCGATGGAAGAATTTATCGCCGAAGGCAAACGCGAAATTGAAGGCATTATCGAGCCGGATAAAAGACTACAAAAAATCGCCCGACTTCATCTCGAACGCTTGAGCGCAGACCGTGATCTGGCGATTGTCTTTCAAGTCGAACTGCGCGGTTCGACAAAATTTATGGAAGAATTTTCGGGCGGCGGTTTTGCCGAATATTTGGACATAATCCGCCAGACGATTGCCGAAGGACAGCGGCAAGGCGTTTTTCGTCAGGACTTAAAGCCGGTCGTCTGCGCTAAAATTCTTTACGGCGCACTCGATGAAATGGTGACGAATTGGATTTTATCGAAAAAATCATATCCGCTTGCGCCGATGGCGGACGAGGTTTTGAAAGTGTTTTTTAACGGGACGAAAATTAGTGAGCAGTAAGCAGTAAGCAGTGAGCAGTAAAAAGGAAATCAATTCATAACGCCAAAGAATTTCTATAAATTTTCAACAAACTGCTCACTGCTCACTCAAAAAAATATGTCGAGTCAAGTGACCCAAAATTCAAAATCAGAAGTCCGAAATAAGCAATTAAAAGATCGCATTCCGCTTTTTGCCGACGAACCACAGACGTTAGCCGAACTGTTCGCGCAGGCTGCCCGAAAACATTCGCGCCCGGACGCTCTGAATTATAAAA
>JALYQJ010000198.1 GCA_030855875.1 Acidobacteriota bacterium | reverse complement strand
GCTCGTCGCGCTCGATTTTGTCGCCGACCGCCTTTAACCATTTTGAAATAGTTCCTTCCGTAATTGATTCGCCCATCTGAGGCATTACGACTTCTACGCTCATATATTCTCCGTTTATTTCCGTGTTGTTAATGATTGCTGTGATACAAAATATCAAAGAAATAGAATACTAAAAATCCAAGTAAAAAGTGAAAAGTGAAAAGAAAAAAGCCAAAAACCCCTTTGGAACTTTCAAATAGATTTTTCGCGCAGGGCGATTTCTTTATCAATTCGATTGCTAATTTCCTGAATTCCGCCAATCGCTTCGGATAATTTTATTTTCTCGCCGTTTGTTTTTAAAACTTCGCAATCAATCTTCTCGCCGCTGATAAAGCGACTTTCCATTTTTATCTTTATTGATTCGATTTCGTCCCAGAAACAGACTTTTTTTCCGAAAGCGAATCCGTTTTCGTGTATTTTGAATTCGTTTTTTCGCTGTGTCAGCCAGCCGAAAAGCGTAAAAAGCTGTACGATTAAAAAAGCCGTGGCGAGCAGAAAATAGCCGAAGTGTTGGCGGATTGAAAACGCGACCATCATCACCAGAAAAAATACGAATGAAACGACGGCTAAAATTGCCGCCCGCTGCAAAAAAATCGGTGATGTTCGATGAACGGCTTGCAGTTTGCCTAAAGTTTTTGTTGTTTCCAACATTAAAGAAAAAGAAAGAAAAAGAAGTTTTTGAATTAAAAGTTGAGGAGCATTTTGCCGTTTTTGTATTTTAACCGACTTGAATTTCGGTTTCTTTGAACTTGTCGCTTTTCTTAATCATTTCCAGACGATTGCCGCGTTCGTTGTAGTGAACTTCGTCCATAATATTGTAGATAAAAAGAACGCCGCGACCTGATGATTTGAAGAGATTTTCGGGATTGCGCGGGTCGGGAATGGATTCGACATCAAAGCCTTCGCCTTCGTCTTCGACGGTAAAACGGGCTTCTTTAATTGAAACTTCCGCCGAAACTTTGACGGTTTTGTCGGCATCGAATTTGTTGCCGTGTTTGACGGCGTTAACGAACGCTTCGTCGAGAGCGATAAAAAGATTCGAGCTTTCGGGGTTTACCACGCCGACTTTTTCGACGCGCTTCATCAGATAATCTAAAATTGAGTGCATTAAACTGATTGCGCTCGGAAAAACAAATTCGATTTTTTCCCGAATTTGCTGCACAGCCGCCAATTTATCTACAAACTGCGCTTTGTAATTCAAAACGGTTTCAAAAAGATTTTTAAGTTCGTCCTCGTCGTAATCTTCGCGGCGGTAATTGGTCGCGCAAACCTTAAATGCTTTAACGCGGCTGCGGTCGTTTTCTTCCATTTCGCCTTCGGGCAGACAGATGTTACCGTTTTGATTATTTTTTTTCTTCGGAAATGCCCTGTCGCCGTCAAGGTCGGAGATAACTAAATCATATGAATTGGGGTCATCGAGTTCGACCGCTTCGTCGCGGCTTTCAGTAATTTTTACGTAATAACCGCTTTTGCTGAAAACCTCGCTGAGCGCAGTGCTTAAATCATCGTGGTCGTCAACAATTAAAATTCGTCTTTGCATTTATATTTTCCGTTTTTCCGGCAAAAGAGCTTTTTCTCACTTTTTTTCAAAAAAATAAACGATAAAACGAATATCTTTGTTGCACATAATAACTCAAATTGGTAGAAGTTTTCTATTAATGTCGAAGGAAAAATCGCAAAAATCCGAAGAAGTTTACAAACACGGCTCGCTCGCCCGTTATTCCCTGCGCGAAAGAATTGTGATTCGCCTCGCCGGTTTGATTATTTACGCTCTGGTTTATTTGATTGGAAAAACGATTCGCTTTGAAAAACGCGGTTGGGAGAATTACGAATCAATCGAGCAAAACGGCAAAACTCCTATTTTAGCTTTCTGGCATAATCGGATTTTTTTATCAACGTATTATTTTAGACATCGCGGCATAATCGTAATGAGTTCACAGAGTTTCGACAGCGAATATATCGCGCGTTTTATCCAGCGGTTCGGTTTCGGTGTCGTGCGCGGCTCTTCGACGCGCGGCGGTGTCGGTGCGTTAATCGAGATGATAAAGCTGATGCGAAAAGGTTTGCCGATGGGGTTTTCAGTTGACGGACCGAAAGGACCGAAATACGTCGCCAAATCCGGCGCGTGTATGCTGGCGAAAAAAACTCAAAATCCGGTTGTTCCCTTTATTATTGAAGTTGAAAAATATTGGGAAGTGAAAAATTGGGACAATATGCAAATTCCCAAGCCGTTTAGCCGCGCCTGCGTTTACATCGCCGAGCCATTTTATGTCGCAAAGGACGCAGCCGACGAAGAAATCGAAAAAAGCCGCGAAGAATTACAAATAAAACTCGACGAATTAGTTATGATCGGTGAAAATTGGCGGGAGAATAATTCTAAGTAACATCTATTCGGGATAAGTAAGAGCGTGTCTGAAAAGTCGGAAAAAACGTAACGCCGCCATCTTGGCGGCTGTCCTGATGGCA
>JALYQJ010000193.1 GCA_030855875.1 Acidobacteriota bacterium | reverse complement strand
CGTCAATCAAAGATTTGGCTAATTCGTTTTCGTCTTTCCTTTTCGGCATAATAAAATGAGATTAGCACGAACAAAAATGTGTTGCCAGAATTATTGTTTCAGAGCAACACACTATTAGGACACTACCTAAAGTTTCGATGACTATTTAGTGCGCGACTTTATACAGTCATACGCCGACAAATAAAATATACGGAATCAAAAGCGCGGATAAACCCGATGAGCCGTTTAAACCGCTGCGAATAGTTTCACAAGTTGTCGGTGCGGTGATTGAATTGCAGGCAGACGGAAAAATTACTTTGATGATAGAGGGAAAAGATCATCCGCTGCCTGTTAAAGACAGCGGCATTTTGAGATTTGATAATGATTGTCGCCCTTTGTCGAGTCCGGCGTGCGATAAGGAAAACGATTCTTTATTGTTTTATGATTTGGTCAAAGGTCGTGAAAAACCTCCGGTGCGATACATATTCACCAGAATATACGAACCCTCTCCAAATCTATTCATTTTTCACCCCGACGGCAATTGCGATCCGACTGTGATTGATCCGCCGCCGCCGTCGGGTGGTTAAAAACAACGGTTGATTGAACTTTGTTTTTTGAAATTTTGCTTTTAGTGCGAAAATTTCCGGGTTTAATTTTGGTCGGGGCAGTCAATACGGCTGCCCTTTTTGTTTTGTGGCAAGTTTAATTTTGTCGGGCTTATTCAACGGTTTAAAGCCATCGTAGAAGATGCGGGATTTCTGTTTGAGTTTGCTGATGCGATAAATCGTTCGACCATTTTTGATTCTTCGAGTTCTCCGGTGAGCGGCGCGAATCTGAATTTCGCTTTTTCTTTGCCGAATTTGAGAAAGATTTTGAATATGCTGTGTTTTTTCCAGATGCGGGTAGATTCGGTGTCCAATTTAATTTTATCAATGTTCGCGGTCGAAGTTTCAAAGGTGTGAATATTATCGTCCGACTCAAATCGCAAGGTGTCCTGCGAAACATATAATGAACCTGTGCAGCGACCGAGAAAATTTCCGTTATCATCGTGGTAAACACGAAAAACTGCGCTGCCGCCGTTCATTACGGATTTCCGCATAGATACTTCTGCTTGAGCGAAATTGCTCAATCCGTAAAGTTTTATAAAACCCATCATTTGATAAGCCGCCGGATTTTGCGGCTTTACTTTAGCGGCACTTTCCAAGATACGAACCGCGCCTTTAGGATTTCTTTGATCTTTAAATGAATAAATCGCCTGATCGAGCAAATCATCGTAACTCGGAGGCGCAAGTTTATTTCTGCGGATTATATTCTTTTTTTCGGCTTTCGCAACGACGCTGTTATTTTTCAGCGGAAGACGCGGATTGTTCAGCACTGCTTGGATGATTTCGGGACGCGCACCGGCTGCAATAAGACTTCTTTTAACTTCCGGGGTCAGCCGAAAATCAACTCCGTTACTATTGATAATAGATACGATGTCGCTGGTTTGTAGTTGTCTTGAACGAATAGCCTGAATAAGTTTGCCTTTTTTGACGGGCGCACCTTTGAATTGAGCGATCAGATTACTGCTCACTATTAAAATCAACAAACAAGCGGTTGTAATTTTAACAAGACTTTTACGCTTTTTGACGGCAAAAATCGGAGATTTCATTATTTTTACAACTTCCTTTTTAACTCAAGTGAAATTAATGAAGATTTAGAATCCCGTCAAAACTTTTTCGGCACGACGAAGCCGTTCCGCTCTTGATTCACGAGGCTCACTTTTATTTGTTATCTTCTGTGACATTACCGTCCGCGACGGCGCGACTCTGATTTCAGACTTGACGACCTGCGGAACGGATTCCGGCATCGCTGTAATTTTCAGATTTTCCGCGTCGTATTCCGGCTCGATTTCGACGCTTTTTATCGTTTCGGTTACAGCGGATGTTTTTTCAATTTGAAGATTTGCAGTTTGATTATTTTCGTCTTGGAAAAAGATAAACTGCGAGGCGAAATGTAAAACTATGACAGCAAAAATAATTGTTGCCGCCATAGTATGACTTTTCCGTGTCATTTTGCTAAAAAATGACGGTCGAATATACGTTTTTTTAACTTGATTTGCCTGTGTTCGATTTTGATTAAAACTTTTCATCGCTTCGAGTTTTTTGTGATGCGCTCATTCAGAGATGAGTTGCAGCAAAGGACGAAACGCCGATGGCTACACGATTTAAGTTGTTGTGAGCGGCGCATCCTCCGGTAAAATTAACTTCATTTTAAAATCGGCTGTGTTTATTCACAACTTAATTCAATGTCTCCCAAATAAATATACCACAATATTCCACTATAATCCCAATCATATTGCCAACATCGTTAAATTAATGCCAACGCAAGCCAACTTAGTATTTATAAAATATCCTGAGATAAATTGTTATGTAGCTAAAAATCTACCAAATGAGTTCAAGTTTTTCTCGGCATAAATCTTGAATTTTCGGCGACGAATAAAAATCTCTGTTCGGACATCGGCATCAATATCAGCTTGAATTTTACTTTGTTTTTTCGCAGTGCTTCGGCTAAATTATTGCCGCCGAAAAAAAGCAGAGTCGAGGTTCCTGACCATTTGAGAAGTTTCGGGAGTTTTTCGGTAAATTTATCGAGCGCACGGCACGTTATGAAAAAAATATTTTTTGTTTCCGCTTCTTCAAATTGTTTATTAATTATCGTAACGCGGTTTGAAATATTCAGTCTCGCCGCCGCTTCTGTAAGAAATACTGCTTTTTTCGCTTTCGATTCAATCAAAACGGCGGTTAGGTCTTCGCGCACAATTAGGCACGGAATCGAAGGCAAACCCGCACCTGTTCCGACATCGGCAAATTTTGCTTTTAGCGGAAGATATTCGAGTAAAGTCAAAGATTCCAAAATATGCCGAACCGCAAATTCTACTTCGGTCGAAGGCGCGACTAAATGTAATATTTCGTTGTGTTTTTTAATGAGTTCGTAATAATCGGCTAACTTTCCGATATTTTCTTCGGATAAATTCAAATTGAAAACAGCTTGATTTTGTTTAATTGATTCGATTAAATCTGCGCTCATAAAAATACTGGAAGTAAAAGTGATTTGCCGTCTGATTTTTTATTTTCTGTTTCAGATTTGAAATCTCAAATTTGAAATCCGTAATTCTTTTCGGAAATCTATTTTTGATAATTTTCGACAAAGACGCAAAGAAGCTGGAAAAAGAAGCGAAAAAGAAAGTTGATAGATTCAAGTCTTTTTTATTTTTTACGGAGATTAAATCTAAAGTTCGCCCGAACGAAAAATGATTCGGGATTTTTCGACGCATTTTGTTTGCACTTGCATTAAATTTTCGTTAAAAATGAATCTCGATTTATTCATTTCAAAACGAGGAAACAATCTATTGAAACAAGCCGAAGCGGTTCACTCGACAGTGTCGGGTGTGCCAATCTCCGAATTTATTCCGGCATCGCGCAAACTGAACTTTTTGGCTTTGGTGAGCGTGATTTTTTTTACGGTTTGCGGCGGCGCGTTCGGCATCGAGCCGTTGATCGGCAAGGTCGGCGCGGGTTTCGGAATTATGCTGATTTTGATTACGCCTTTGCTGTGGAGTCTGCCGATTTCGCTGATGGTTTCCGAACTTTCGTCGGCAATGCCCGTAGAAGGCGGTTATTATATTTGGGTTAAACGCGCACTCGGCGATTTTTGGGGTTTTCAGGAAGGCTGGTGGACGATTTGCTATACGGCGGTTGATATGGCGATTTACCCCGTTTTATTCGTCAATTACCTCACGTTTTTTCTGCCTTTTTTACAGCCGGACGCGGAAGGATTTTTGAGTTGGGAAACATTTTTCGCGCGTTGGGCGTGTGCGGCGGCGGTGATTTTTCTCGCTCTGCTTTTGAATTGGAACGGCGCAAAAGCCGTCGGTTACAATTCAACATTTTTTCTGCTCGTTATATTTTTGCCGTTTATTTTATTGACTTATTTCGGATTTACGCACGAAGACGGCGGAATTGCGAAATCCTTTGAAGCTGTCAGAGGCAGTTTTTCAAATGAAATTAGTCCGGCACTTCTGGCGGTCGGACTCGCCACCGTGATGTGGAACTATTCGGGTTGGGACAATGTTTCGACGTTTGCCGGTGAGGTCAACGACGCTTCAAAAAATTATCCGCGAGCATTGTTTACGGCGTTAGGTTTGTCGGTCTGCGCCTATCTTCTGCCGGTTTTCGCGCTCATCGGACACACAACGAGCGAAGAAATCTGGAATGAATCGGCAGGATTTCCCGTATTGGCGGAAAAGCTCGGCGGTTACGGACTCGGCATTTTGCTCGCGGCGGCAGCTCTGGTTTCGGCTTGGAGCTTGTTTAATTCACAGCTTTTATACGCTTCGCGTCTGCCATTTGCAATGGCGACGGACGGCTGGCTGCCGAAATTTTTTGCGAAAACGAACGGCAAAACCGGTGTGCCGACCAACGCTCTAATCGCCTGCTGTTTGCTCGCGGCGTTTTTCGCGGCACTGCCGTTCGGAAAATTAGTCGTGATAGACATTCTTTTCTATTCCGCCGAATTATTTCTTGAATTTATCGCACTTTTAGTGCTGCGAAAAACCCAGCCGGATTTGCCGCGCCCGTTCAAAATTCGCGGCGGATTTCCGATATTAATTTTAATTACTATTGCGCCGATGAGCTTTGCAGCGACAGTGATTTATGC
>JALYQJ010000175.1 GCA_030855875.1 Acidobacteriota bacterium | reverse complement strand
ACTTGACCTTTACTAATGAATTCTGTCAAATATCTTTCGTCTGTTTCGTTTAGTTTTAGATGTTCTTTTTTCATACATCTATAGAAATGACTAAAACACTCGAAATTTTAATTTACGGACTACTTAGAAATTAAGCTTTCCTGAAAACTGTAATCTTCTGGCTAAAGTAGTAACATTGTCTCGAATCTGACCGAATGCGCTTGATGTCAGCGTCGTCGTTGGAAAGCCGAAGTTGGGCGTATTGGTTACATTTAGTGCGTCGACTCTCAAGTCGAAACTGTATCGTTCCGTAAATTTGAATTTCTTGGCAAGAGAGACGTTAGTTTGAAATTGACGGGGACCGATAAAATAATTTCTTCCCGTGTTCCCGAGTTCTCCGGGCGCAGGAAGCGAAAATCTGCTTGCCGCTTCTTCTGTAAAAAAGAAGTTTGTTCCATTTCGCTGAATCAGTCCGCCTAAATCTCGCGGACAGTTATCACAGTTAGCGGTTGATGAAACGACATTGCTGAATGTATTCAAGCCCGAATAAACCGTAAACGGTCTTCCCGAAGCCAAATTGAATGTTCCGGCAATCTGCCAGCCGCCGACAAAGAAATCAACAACTCTCGGCGTATCAGAACCGAATTTTCGTCCTCTGCCGAACGGCAAATCAATAACATAATACGCCTGCAAAGCGTGCCGCCGGTCAAAATCAGACAATGCATAGTTCAATCGGCGATTGTTAATATCAAACGGTGTGCTTGAAGCCGACTGAGCCGTGCCGCGTGAAACGGTCGTAAAAGTCGGGTCGAACGAGCGCGTATCCATTGATTTTGAAAAAGTATACGCCAGTTGATAACCGATGCCGTTGGTTATTCTCCGCTTAATAATAAATTCCAAACCGTTATAACGCGATACGTCGTTGCTGTCGAGAACATTAACATTGCCTGAAAACTGCGGAAGACTCTGGAAAAAGAACGGATTGTTGATGGTTGTGGCAATCAACTGCTGATTATTTCCAGGCGATCTTTGAGAAACTACTACCGCCGCCGTCGCTACGCTGCCGCCGGTTTGAGTGTTAGATAATGTGGAAGAAATCGCCGGAATTGAGCGAAAGGTTGCAGTTCCGGCATTGTTTGTCCCGCTTCCGGTGAACAGCAAATTTATCAAGCATGAATTTGCAGTAGTGCTGGCGCGAAGAGCATTAAACGCCTGCAAAAAGTTTTCCGGGCAGCGCGGGTCACTGGCAAGAATATTGACTTGATTAGCATCGTAGCCGCCGAAAAGGTGAGTGCCGCGTCTGCCGATATAATTGATCTCCAGAACATTTTTCGCCCAGAGTTCGCGCTGGAAGCCGACAAACCATTGATGATTTTCGGGAAATTGTAAATCAGGATCAACCAAAGTGATGCCGCTGGGTGAAAAAGCTGGTGTTTGCCGTAATGCGTCCGGCGTTAGCGTCGGAGTCAAATTCGGAAAGCCGTTTCTGATAAGCAGATTCTGCGTCCCGACTCCCGATATAGTCGAGGCGAATGTGTTTCCGGGCGTACTTTGATAGATGCTGTTGGCGAATACCTGCGACGGAAAACGGTCGTAAGATAAGCGATAATTAGCCCGAATGGAAGTTTTACCGCTCTTAAACGGGTCATATGCGAAACCGAGCGACGGGGAAAGATTATTGAAATCATCTTTAAATAAATCTCCCTCGACAAATCGCAGCGTATTGGTCGGAGTCGAACCGGTAGTAAAAGGTTGATTAGGGCGAAGAATTGGTAAATCTTTAGAACTCGGATTGAGCTTGATTTCATACCGCAGTCCGATGTCAAAAGTTAAATTCTGTCGCGCCCGCCACGTATCCTGAACATAAAAATCATATTCCGGGTAATAGGCGGTAAAGTTAAAACGAGTTCCTGCCGGAGCGAATCGGCTCGGATTGCTCGGATCAACGACAAATCCTTGATTGATACTGCCGATGCGACCGATTAAATCATTAACCGTACTTTGTAAACGAGATAAATCAACTGAGTTAATACTTGTCGAACCGGCTGAAGGCAAATTGAATCCTGTAAAACTGCTGGAACCGGCTCCGAATCCGACTGATCCCTCAATACCTCCGCCGGCTGAAGAGCGGTCGTCAAACTGCTTTCCGAAACGAAAGTTGATGCCCGTTTTAATAATGTGCGGCGAAAAATCATAAGTTAAGTTATCAACAAACTGAAAAGTCCGCACAGTCCGCGCATTGTAGGCAAAGTTCGTATTCGGATCAGTTACGTTATTGAGAACAAACGGAATATTCGGATCGGGCTGTGCGGTCGCAAAACTGAAACTGAACAAATTGATGCCGAAAACGAATTCATTCGTTAGTTTCGCAGACGGCGACGCGCGATAGTTGAATGCCGCATTTTTCGGGTTGCGGAGCGTATCCACCAAATTTGGAAAACCGGGAAAAGCCGGCTGTCCGCCGTTGACTCTATCGCCGAGAGTATCTTGCTGTCCTTGTGAATAGCGCAAATAAAACTGATTGTTGTCATTCAACTTAAAGTCGAACTTTGATACGAAATCATATTGATTTTCAATCTGCGGAGCGACAAAGTTAAATCCGGCGGTATTCAATCCGTCGCCTCTCGAAAAGTCATTCGGCGAAGGTATTGAACTTAACAGCGAACCGATAAAAGGATCAATTGTAATCGGCGATTGAGTTCTGACATTATATGCCTGAATACAGGGAGCATTGGTCGGCGGGTTGCCGACGCAGTTCGGATAACGCGGCGAGCCGTCGGCATTAACTGACGCACCTGTCGGAAAAGCAGTTGAAGTAGATGTTCCCGCCGCCGCATTTCTACCACCGACGACGTAACGGTAGATTCCCTGCCGCGCCAAATCCGTATAAACCGTGCGCTGCGCCAGTCGTGTTTCATTAGCGCGCAAAAGCTGCAGATTGACAAAAAAGAACGCTCTATCCTTTAAAACGTGCAAAGGCGGCGTTCCTTCGCCAAAACCGGGAATAACCAAAGGACCGCCAAGACTTCCGCCGAAAATGTGCTGAAGAAATTGCCGTCTCGGAATAGAATTCAAATTGTTTTCATATTCATTGGCATTAAAATCCGGCGTTTGGTAATACTCGAAAATATTCCCGCTCAAACGATTGGTTCCCGAACGAGTTATGAGCGAAACCTGCGCGCCGCTGCTTCGTCCCTGTTCCGCCGTAAAATTACTCGTCAGAATTTGAAACTCCTGAATCGCGTCGGGATTGGGACGAATCGGCGTAAAATTCGAGCCGCCCGCGCTCGATTCGTTAATATCAATTCCGTCGAGCGTAAAGTTAAACGCGCGGTCGCGCGAACCGTTGACGTGAACGCCGCCGCCAATATTTGCGCCGACTACTACGCCCGGTTGAAAATTAATCAGGTCTAACGGGTTGCGCCCGCGAAGCCCGACAATGGGCAGGCTTTCGACGGTTCTCTGTTCAATCGTCGTGCCGACATTCCCCGAAGTGCTGGTTTGAACGACTTCCGCCGTATTTTCGACCGTCACCGTCGCCGAAACATCGCCTATTTCAAGCGCGACATTAAGAGTCGTCGGCAAATTAACATTAACATTGTTATTTGTTGAAACGAGTCTTTTAAATCCTGCTTTCTCAACCGTAATTGTGTATGTTCCAACCGGAATCAAATCAAACGAATAATTACCGTCCTCGCTGGTTTGAGCAGTCAGAGACTGTGCAGTTCCTTCATTCAATAATGTGACAGTAGCGTCCGGCACAACTGCCCCCGAATTATCTGTAACCGTTCCGGTCACACGCGACGACGTTCCCTGCGCTAAAGCGTAATCTGACATCGCAAATAAGCAAATACAAACTGCTAAAACGAAAAATAAAGGCTTTTTAATCATTACTCTGACCTCCGTAAAATTTAATTGTAGATAATAATGCCTGATGAACTTGGAAATTGTATTAAGAAATGCTTATGTAAATTATCATAAAAAAAGGAAAAGTCTAAGCAGAATTTTCCTTTTTTGCATTTTTTTTGATAAATGTTGAATTTTTGTTTATTTTTACTTCAGATAAGCAACGATAATCCCGCTCGCCCCGACCGACCAGCCGAATTTTTTGACCATATAAAGCCCGTAAAGATTCTGTTTTGTTTGGCTTTCCTGCTGAATCCAGCTTTTGCCGCGATCAGATGAGCGCAGAATCGTTCCGCCGTAACCGACGACCCAGCCGTTTTTATCGTCGGCGAAATTAACCCGTAAAAATGTGTTCGGAAAACTGGTTTTGACCGTCTGCCAGATCGTACCGCCGTCTTCGGTTCGCAGAATCATTCCTTTTGCTCCGACAGCGTAGCCTTCGGAATCGTCGCGGAAATCTACGTTGTATAAATCCTTGTCGGTGCCGGATTTTTGCCGCGTAAAACTCGTTCCGCCGTTTGTCGAGGCTAAAATCAAACCGCCGTCACCGACAATCCAACACCGCGAACTGCCGTTAAAATCGAGATGATAAAGCTCGCCTTTGGACGGCACAAAAACGCGCTCCCAACTTTCGCCGCCGTTTTCGGTTCGCATCACGAGCGAATCAACGACTTCTTCCTTGCGGTTGAGCAATGATCCGATGATGATTCCGCGCTTTTTGTCGGCGAAACGGATGCTTAAAAATTCCGGCGAAACATTTTTGAAATCACTGTCTTTGTAAATTTGTGTTTCCTGCCAGTTTCGACCGCCGTCGCTGGTTAAAAACATCTTTTTTCCGGCGACCAAATAACCGTTGTCATCGTTGCGAAAATATATTTCGTTGATATTTTCCTTAGTTCCGATGTCCTGTTTCAACCAGCTTTTTCCGCTGTCAATCGTAAAAGCAAGATAACCTTCGTCGCCGGCAACCCAGCCTTTTTCGCTTGAAGTAAAAAATACAGCGACCAAATCGCCGCTTCCCTTCGCCCGATTAACCGTCCAACCGGCTTGAGCGTAAAAAATTTGCGTTAAAAACAACAGACAAAAAAACGGACAAATAATTTTTCTGCAAAAGGACATTTGTAAATCTCCAGAATTAATTTAAAAAAGTTATAAAGGTGAATTTGACTAAATAAGATAACTTTTCTTTAGCCAAATGTCACCTTTTGAAAGTGAATCTTCAATCACTTTGTCCTTTTACTAATTACTCTACTTGCTACTTATTGCAGGTTTAATTTTAGCCGCTTTCAGACGGCTAAAATTAAAATCGCGGATGGTGAATTACTTTGTTACCCGATAAACCTTTCCTTTCCAAACAACGACCACCTCTTCACCTAACGAGAAGAACTGAGCGAGTTCTTTTTCTTTGTCGAGCAAATCGAAATATTCGTCGCTGGCAAATTGGAGTTTGACTTCTGCGAGTTTAGCTTCCGATTTAAACTCGGCATCCTGCCACACGCCGCTTTGATTGTAAAAGTTTTTCGTGCCGACAAATTGATTACTCATACTATTTGCGACGAAAACATTTCGGCTTGACGGCGCAAGCGTAACATTCGATTGCTGCGCGTTTTGCTGAACACTTAACTCAACTGCTTTCCTGCCGCTTTTTTCTTTCAAATCCGCCGATGCGCCCGGCATCGTCCGCATCAGACCCGTAGTGTCGCGCCTGACCGACTCGAAACTGCCGTCGGTTGCCAGAAAAGAAGTGTAAGGCGTGACGATTCCGTAACGGGTTCCGAGTTCGGCAACTTCGTCGCGCAATTCTTTTGTTTCGCCGTTGGCGCGAATTTGTTCGAGAATCCAGCCGACGCGCCTTGTCGCCCAAAGGCGCGGGAGAAAATTGTTTTCTTCCGTTCGTTTCGGAAAATCTAAATTCGGATAGTTAAAGTGCCGGTTTTCAGTCCCCGATTTTCCGCTCAAACGAAGCGTCGTGTTTTGCAAATCATTATCGTTTTTATAGCGTCCGATCAAAGAGATTTGCGCTCCTTTAAATAAATCGGTCAGCTTTCGCGGATAGACGTAATCAATTTCCGCGCCGCCGAAATCAATTTGCAAATCGGATAAAACGGGCGCACTCACTTTGGTAAAAAAGTTGGAAACCTTGATTTCCAAATCTTCCTTCGGCGCAACGTAATCAGCCGCGCCCGAATTTTCCGCCGCGAGTTTGTCCAGCAGCTGCGTATTCACGTCGTAACCGACTCCGAAAGTAAAAAGCCTGATGTCCTGCGCCTTGGCGTTTTTTACGTTGGCGACAATTTTTTCGACATTCGATTCGCCGACCGTCGGCAAACCGTCGGTCATAAACACGAGCATTTTCGGACGCGGCGACGAATTGAATTGTTTGAGCGCGGTAACGAGCGAATCGTTGATATTCGTTCCGCCGGTCGGCGTGAGTTTGTTGACGAAATCCTCACCGCGTTTTTTGCCCGAACCGTTAGCAGCAATCAAATTGTTTTCCATCAAATGTTCTTCACCCGCGAAGTTGATGACATTAAATCTGTCGCCGTCGCGCAAAGTCCTGATGCCGAATAATAAAGCCGACCGCGCCTTTTCCATTTTGCCTTCATCCGCCATTGAGCCGGACGTATCAAGCACGAAAACGATGTCTTTATTGACTACTTCGCTTTCGGTGACGCTATCCTTCGGAGAAAGCATCAGCAGAAAATAGCCGTCTTTTCCGGGTTCACGGTAAGTTAAAAGCGACATTCCAAAATCGTTGTTCGATAAACCGTAAAAAAGCTGAAAATCGTTGTCGTTCGAGTTTGTTTCAAAAGAAACCGTCGTGCCGGTCTCACTTTTCCGGCTGATTTCGATTTGATGCGAAGGCGAATAAATATTTCGCAACGCTTCTTTTCCGACGATCTCGATTTTCCCGGAAATCGTGCCGAATTGTTGCGCCGCCGCCGTTGTTCGCCGAATATTTTCATCCGTCTGCTGATTTCGCCACAAATTTCTGCCTGTTCCGAGCGGATAACGATAAGCGGCAGTTCCCGATTCGGCTTTTAAAACCTGCGAATAAGTCATTTCCAATTTTTTATCGGAATTCGGCGGAATCGGAAAAATCGAAGCCTGAAACAAATCCCTTCCGGCGTATTCCAGAAGTCCGGGATCGCGCTGTCTTCTGACGATTTCATCGTAAATCCGACGCGCTTCTTCCCGACTGCGAACTTCGCCGACGAGTTTTTTGCCGTTTTCCCAGATGGCGAATTCGACGATTGAAGCCGTTTCGGGAATCGGAAAAAAATACGTTCCTTCGAGCGTATATTGCGTGTCGTTTCTAAAAATCTGCTCGATGCGCGTCGTCGCCACTTGCCCGACGATGCGCGTGTCGAGCTTGATTGATTTAACCGGAAGCGCGTTCGGCAGCGGAATCGGACGTGGACGCGGAATCGGACGACACGGACGAACATCGCAGATTATCGGCACGATAACGCCCTGCGCGTTTACCGAAACAACAAAAAGCAAAAACAAGAGCAAACAGCCGAACGCCTGACAAACGGCGTTTGCGTAAAATTTCAGTTTCATAAATTTCTCCTTTAAAACGAATTGACAGCGCGGATTTTTCGGTTTTTTCGGTAATGTGCGCTTTGTATGACGGACTGAGGAACGCGACAGGTTGCTTTATCTTGCAATCAAATGTGAAACGGAGTTATTTTATAAGCTGTTAATTCTCATTTTCAAACACAAAATTAAGGAAAAAAATATGAAGCGCACCCAACTTTTTCTATTTCTGCTTTTCTTTACGGCGGGAAATATTTACGCTCAAACTCCGAAAAACGCGCCGGTCAAAAAATGCAACGCGCTCTACGCCCAACAACTCGTCGAACAGCAGGCAACTGAAAGCAAATCAAATACGGAAACCGACAAGCGAATTAATATTTTGATAAAAGTAGCTGACTTTCTCTGGATTATGGATGAAGATTCAGCTCGCGGCTATTTCGCTGAAGCTTTTCAGTTTGCCCGTGATAAATCCCGCGAAAAGGAAATTGAAAAACTCACGGGAAGTCCGTTTTTTGTTCAAAAAACTAATTCTCCTTTCAAAGTTATCCGCGCCATTGCAAAGCGCGATTGGGAATGGGCGAAAAAGTTGACGGAAATCGCGTTAAAGGATTCCGAAGAAATCAGAAAGGCAGAAAATGAAAAAGACAATCCGTTCGATAAAGAACGCGACGCGGAAGAAGCATTAGACTTGGGAATGTCTTTAGCCGAGCAAAATCCGGCGGCTGCGCTTTATTTTTTTCGCCGCGCGATGCGCTTTCCGCTGCACCAAAACTGGTATTTCGCGCTTTATCAAACCGCCGGAAAAAATTCCAAACTCGCCGAACAAGTTT
>JALYQJ010000172.1 GCA_030855875.1 Acidobacteriota bacterium | reverse complement strand
ACTTGACCTTTACTAATGAATTCTGTCAAATATCTTTCGTCTGTTTCGTTTAGTTTTAGATGTTCTTTTTTCATACATCTATAGAAATGACTAAAACACTCGAAATTTTAATTTACGGACTACTTAGTAGTGATACTGTTGCCAAATTTATTTGCAAATATAATTCCTTTAAATTTGAACAATTTATATGTGGCTTTATCCTATTAGAATATTCAAATTTAGGATGTTTTAGTTGTTAAATTTTGGCTTTTTGAATTCGGTACCTATATCACTACTGTTTTCCGACACCCTAAAATTGATTCTTGAAGCTGCCTGAAATTATTAGTTTATTTTGAAGAGTTTTTGACACCTGCAATTTATGAAGTTTAATAAATCACAAATTCGTCGTGTTTGTATCAAAATGCTTCTTCTAACTACATTTTCTTTGGTTATATTCTAATTTTTGTGTATTTCGCTCAAGATGAACACCAATTTCGCAAATAAGGTTGATCCGCATTTTTGGTGCAAGTAGCTGATTTTGCACATATTTGTCCTATACTCAATTTGTGCAGATTTCGTTTTTGCCCGGTTTAGAACTGATGCAGAACTCTGGCTTTGAGGAGGTCGAAATTGCCTCTGCCATACATTGCTCGTTTGATGAATTTCAGACGATTGACCTGACCTTCCACCTGTCCATTACTCCATTGTTCCGATAAAGCATTTTTAACGGCTTCATTATCTCTTCGCAATCCTTTAGCAAAATTCTCGAACTCAGTCAGCGATTTGTTTTGGGCTTCTTGGAGCCATTCCTCATATTTGTCAGCCTGTTTTTCTCGCACCATCGTGCGGAATTTGTTTAATAAACTAAGCCCTTGCCGAACTTCATCAGAGTTTTCAAGGACTTTCTGCTTGAAGTCTTTTTCCTCATCCGTTAAATTTCCCTCTGATTTCAACAGCAGCCAAACCAATTGTCTGACCGAGGGCAAGTTTGGCGGAGCGGTCTTGATAAATCGAATGTTTTGAGTAATTGAGGGTTTCCATTGATAAGTCAATCGACGAACCGTGACATCACTTCCCGTGTATCCTTGCTCTTTTATTTCCCGATAAAGTTGTTTGGCATTTTGACAGCCTTCGTTCCATCGCTTTTTCAAATATTTGAGATATGGCTTGAGTAAGTGACTTCCTTTGTCCCGCTTGATTTTCTCGAATGCTTCCACTTGATAACATCTGGCAACGGTTGAAAAATGACGATTGATTTGTAATCTGATTTGATTGATAGTTAAGCCTTTGGCTTGTAATTGTTTGACGATTTCAAAGACTTTCAGTTTCTCCAGATAAAATGGTGATAGTTGATTAGCTTTTTTCCGAGATTTTTCAATCAGTTTGGCTTTAGCTTCTTCTCCGGCTTTGATTTGATTGGCAACTTCTTCTTCATTAAAAAAGAGTTCCTCATCTTTTGGAAACAAAACTTTTCTCAGTTTGGGGTAGTTGCGGCAAAGAGTTTTCTCGAAAACTTCCGTCGCATTTTTCAATAAGTGCCAGCGGTCAGCCACCTGTTTAGCGTGTGGCGCACCGGTGTTTGAACCTTCGATGTAAGTGCCGCCCCGATCCCGCGAAATAATTTCAATTTCAGGATGCTGTTTAAGCCACAAAGCCAGGGTTTCCGATTCGCGGTCAGGCAACAGGTCAATCGGTTTTCTTTTCTCCAAATCAACCAGAATCGTGCCGAAACGCATTCCCCGCCGGAATGAAAAATCATCAACTCCGAGAACCTTGACTGATTTAACAGTTGGGATGGAAATGCGCCTGATCCTTCTCAATAAAGTATCTCCACTAATCTCCAAACCCATCTCACGAGCCGTTTTAGAACCCGCTTCGCCACCTAAAACAAAGGTTAAAACTCCAAATAATTCTTGCAGTCGAATAGTTTTCCGCCCGTAATTTTCGACAACTTTCGACAATCTTTCGCAAAAAACCTTTCTCTGGCAAAGTTCATTGCGACAGCGAAACTTTCTCGTGTGCAATTGCAGTCGGATTGCCACGCCGTGCCATGGCAAATCCGTTAGTTGCCGAATATAATGGCTGTGTAAACTATAGGAATGAACTTTGCATCCAGGGCATTCGCCAATCGGCTTTGATGTTTGGGCGACAATGGTTATCGAATCAGACTTGGAGACGAAAGAAACAATCCGAATAGCTTCAGAATCAGCCGATAAAGTTGCAATTTGCATCCTACAAATTTACAACTTTACGCATACTTTTTCACTCTTTGCACCAAAAGTGCGGATCAACCATTGAGGCGAAAATGGTGTTCATCTTGGTGCGAAATATGCAGAAATCCCCAATAACAACAAAAAGAGATAAATTTCCGGTTGATAATTTGACTTAGAAATGACTTAAAGATATTATTCGCATCTCGAACAAAATAGTTCGTCTGTCAAAAAAGGGTTTTCCGTAAAATGCGAAAAATAGATTTGACCAGCTTTAATGTGGCGACGAGCGAAACCGCCCGCAACATTAACCGGCGGATTGTGCTGGATTTGATTCGGACTCGCCAACCTGTTTCGCGGGCTGATTTGGCGCGGCTTTCCGGTTTGCAGCGCAGCACGATTTCGGTTATTACCGACCAATTAGTAAAGGAACAATGGATTGCCGAAGGAGCTTTCGGGCATCTGCCGCGTGGACGTAAACCGAGATTTCTGCATTTGAATGTCGAGCGCACCGGCATTATCGGAATCAATGTTCGCCCGTCCGAAACAAACGTTGCGCTGGCTGATTTGAACGCCCGATTTATTTTTCAGGAATCTTTTCCGACGGAGGCAAATTCAAATGATTTTATCGAGGATTTAATCGAGCATATCTCTGCTCTAATTAAATCGCATCCGCAAGTTTTTTTTGAAGGAATCGGCGTGAGCGTTCCGGGGCGCGTGGATTTGAAATCGAAACGGTTGGTTTTTGCTCCCAATCTCGGCTGGCGCGACGTGGATTTTAAAACCCCTCTGGAAAACGCTACCAATCTGCCGGTTGAAATCGAAAACGCCGCCAACGCCTGCGCTCTGGCGGAAATTTGGTTCGAGCGGCGCGGCGAAGGCATCAGCGACCTTGTCGCCGTCACAATTTCCGAAGGCATCGGAACGGGCATTATCGTCAACGGGCAATTGCTGCGCGGGGCAAACGGCGTTGCCGGTGAATTCGGTCACGTTTCAATCATCGAAAATGGCGAATTATGCAAGTGCGGTAATCGCGGCTGTTGGGAAGTCTATGCTTCCAATTCGGCGGCGATAAAAGATTATGTCCGCGCCGCGTCCGGCGGACGGGCGAATAAACAAAACGGAAATTCCGCCGACCGCCAATCGCCGACTTTCGATGATATTTTGCGGCTCGCCGAACAAGGCGATGCGAAAGCCGCCGAAGCACTTGACCGGATGGCTTATCATCTGGGAGTCGGTCTGGCAATGCTGACGACCGGCATCGCGCCGCAAACCATTGTTGTGATTGGCGAAGTAACGCAGGCTTGGAAACGGATTTATCCAATCATCAAACAGGTTGTCGCCGGGCGTTCGCCGTCAGCCCAAACCATCACAAAAATCGTTCCGGCAGAAGCCGCCGAACGACCCAGACTGCGCGGCAGCGTCGCGCTGATTTTGCAAAAACATTTCGGCGCGCCCGCCTTTGCCTAAACTTCAAAAGAGTTTGATTTTCAAAGCGCGGTGATTGTTTTAAGTATTTTGTTGTGGACGCAAACAATTTGTTGTTTTCAGATTTTAATTAACGGAGGTTTTTGATTATGAAACGAAATTTACTGTTCGGTATCGCGCTGGTCGTTTGCAGTTTGTCGGCATTTATTGGAACGGCGACGGCGCAGACCGTTACCGGCTCGTTGGTCGGTCACATTGAAGACGCGAACGGCGGCGCGATTCCCGGAGTGCGGGTGGTCGTTACCGACGTTGACCGCGGCACGACACGCGAAGCCGTCACCAATGAGGAAGGGAATTTTTCTATCGGCAGTATTGACCCGGGCATATATCGCGTCGAGATTGAGCAGACGAATTTCAAAAAATTCGTCCGTGAGCGCGTCGAAGTCGCCATTAATACGACGGTTCGCGCCGACGCGACATTAGAGGCGGGTGCAATTTCGGAAGTCGTCCAAATTATCGGCGACCAGGTGCAGTTAAAAACCGACCGCGCCGATGTCAGCGGGCAGGTTACCAGTGAGCAGGCGGCGAATCTGCCGCTGTCGGTTGACCGCAATTATCAAAGCGCGTTAGAAACGATTCCGGGCGTTTCCGAGCCGGTAACGGTCGGTTCGAGTTTCGGCAACCCGAACGGTTCGCTCATCAGCCGCGTCAACGGACAAAACGAGCGTTACAACAATTTCCAGCTTGACGGAACGATCAACAATCAAACCAATGTCATTTCGCAGACCGCGATTGTGCCGCCGTCCGACGCGATTCAAGTTGTTGACATTTCGACTAATTCCTACGATGCCGAGCAGGGACGCGCCGCCGGCGGTGTCGTCAATGTGCAGGTAAAATCCGGCACGAACAGTTTGCGCGGAACCGCTTTTGCTTACAACACGAACAGCGCATTCAAAGCTAAAAACACGCTTTCGACGATTGAAACGCCGAACACTAATTTGAATCAGTTTGGCTTCACTGTCGGCGGTCCGATTATCAAGGATAAAACTTTCTTTTTCGGTTACTATCAGGGCGGACGCGACCGGCGCGGGCAAAATACACTGGTTTCTGTTCCGACGGCGGCGTATCGCAGCGGCGATTTCAGTTCGGCTCTGGGAAACTATATTTGTTTGATTCCGGCAGTTCCCGGAACGCCTGCCGTTACCTTGAAAAGTTCGCAGCCCAATTGTCCGACCGGCGGCAATCCGGTTTCCGTAACAAATTCAAACGGACAAATCGTGCAGTTGCGCGACGGGCAGATTTTTCGCCCCTCGCTGACGAGTTCGACCAGCCGCATCGCCTATACCAATAATGTGATTCCGACGGGCGAAATTAGTCCGGCGGCACGCGCTCTTTTCAATGCGCTGCCGCTGCCGAATCTTCCGGGCATCACCAACAACTACGAGGCGACCGGCACATTTATGCAAGACCGCGAGGATTTCGGCATCAAAATCAATCACAATTTCAGCGAAAACACGACGGCTTTCGCCCGCTATAGTTATTTCAAATCTCAGACTTCCGACTTGCCCGTTTTCGGCGACCTCGGCGGACCGAACAGCAACGGCGGCGCGACCGCTTCAGTCGGACCGGGCAGAAACGACAGCATTTCGGCTAACGTCACGCACGTTTTTTCGCCGAAGCTGATTACGGAATTTCGTTTCGGCTACGTCGGCGTTCATATTACCGGAAGTAATCCTTCTTCGGAAGGTTTGGGAAATTCACTCGGCATTCGCAATACGAACATAGACGATTTTTTCAGCGCGACGGGCATTCCGCAAATTACTATCAGCGGTTATGATTCTTTGGGAAGCGCGACGACTCTGCCGTTCGACATCACCGAGAAAAGTTTCAACATCGTCAACAACTGGACGTGGATTGCCGGTAATCATACGATTCGGTTCGGCGGCGACATCCGGCGTTTGACGCTCGATAAATCTCAGGCGACGAGCAGTAATCCGCGCGGCTTATATACTTTTACGACCGGCGTTACCGGAATTACCGCGATCAGCACTTCGACCTCAGCTACTTTTCGTCCGGCTTCGCTGACCACCAATGCGAACGCCGTTGCCGCATTTTTACTCGGACAGCCGCAGGCTGTGCGCCGCACGACGGTTGCCCAATTAGGTGGTTACATCACGCCGCAATATTTCTTTTTCGCGCAAGACCGCTGGCAGGTGAATCCCAAATTGACCGTCAGCTACGGCTTGCGTTATGAACTTTATCCGTATCCGAGCGGCACGAATCCGGGCGATCAATCATATTATGACCCGGCGACGAACACTGTTTTGGTCAGCGGTTACGGTTCGAATGACGACCGGATAAATATCAAGACGGAAAAAGGCACTTTCGCGCCGCGTCTCGGCGTTGCCTATCGGCTCAACGACAAAACGGTCGTTCGCGCCGGTTATGGAATCAGCTATGTTCCGATTGTGCTGAACACGCTGGCAAACCAAAACTTCGGCAGTCAGATTGACGTGCAGATTGCCGGAACAAACGCTTCGTTCGCGCCGGTGTCGAATGGTAATTTAATTACGCTCACTACCGGCATTCCTTCGCCGCCGATTATTGATTTGACGAGCGGCGTGGTCGTTGCGCCGAATAACGCGGTCGTCGGCGTGGTCAATCCCGATGCCAAACGCGGTTATATTCAATCGTATAATTTCACGGTCGAGCGCGATTTATTCGGATTTGTAACTTCCGCCGGATATGTCGGCTCGCGCGGAACACGCTTGCCCGGAACTTTGAATCTGAACGCCGCCGGTCCCGGCGCACTCACCGCCGACCGTCCGTTTGCCAGACTCTACGGGCGCACCGCCGATGTGCTATTGTCGGATTTTATGTTGAGCAACGCTTATCATTCGCTGCAAATTCAATCCAATAAGCGTTTTAACAAACTCGGCGGCAGACTGACCATCGCCTATACTTTGAGCCGCTCGACCGACTACACCGATGCTTTTGCGCTGCTAAACGACATCAACATTGATGCCAACCGCGGACCTTCGTCGTTTGACCGCAGGCACAACCTGGTTGTCAGCCACGTTTTTAGATTACCGTTCGGCGATGGCAGATTATTTGACGAAAACGGTTTGCGATGGCAGGGTCTGCTCGGCGGATTTACCTTGAGCGGCTCGTTTGTCGCGCGTTCGGGAACGCCGGTTGATATAACCGGCACAAGTGCCGCCAGCACCGCGACGCAAGGCAGCGCGAATCGTCCCGACCAAACCGGTCCGGCAGCTATTTTGGGCGGACTCGGACCCGGACAACTTTATTTCGACACCAGCGTTTTCACTAATCCCGCGCCGTTTACCTTCGGCAATGTCGGGCGCAACAGTCTGCGCGGTCCGGGTTACATTAACTACAACGCGACGCTGGCGCGGACTTTTTCGCTGACCGAACGGTTTCGGCTGCAGGCGCAGATGACGGTTTTCAATGTTACCAACTCGCCGCATTTCAACGATCCGGTCGGCTCGTTCACGTCCGGCAATTTCGGGCAATCAGTCAGCACGTTCGGCGAGCGTCAAATTCGTTTCGGGTTGAAATTTTTGTTCTAAAAAACTTTAGCTATCGGCGATTTTCCATTAAACGTCTTTAGCATCCGAAATGAGAAATTTGTTTGAGGTGAGAAGTTGTCAATGAACTCGAATGAAAAGCTAATCGAAAATTTTTACACCGCCTTTCAAAAACTGGATGCCGAAGCGATGGCGGCTTGTTATCATCCCGACATCCGTTTTTCCGACCCGGTTTTTCCGAATTTATCCGCGTCGGAAACGGGCGCGATGTGGAGAATGTTATGTTCACAAGCCAAGAACTTTGAGGTTGCGTTTACTGATGTTCAGGCGAATGAGCAGACGGGAAAAGCGCATTGGGAGGCTCGATACGATTTTTCCGCGACCGGGCGACGAGTTCACAACAAGATTGACGCTGAGTTTGAGTTTCAAGACGGAAAAATCATTAAACACACCGACCGCTTCGATTTTTGGAAATGGAGTTCTCAGGCATTAGGTCTGCCCGGATTGCTTTTAGGCTGGACACCGATGCTTCGCAGGAAAGTTCAAAAACAAGCCGGTGAGCGGTTGGCAAAATTTATCAACTCATAGATTAATGCACAAATTTAGACGTTTATTCATAGTTCTACTGAATCTCATTATTCTTGCGGCGGGCGCGGTTGTTACCGTTCTGCCGCAAACGATGAGCGAAACAGTTGCGCCGCATAAAATTGAATTGGTCAACAACCAATCATTTCCCGTGCGAATGCCGATAACTGTCAAAAGCGGAAATTTGAACGGCGATACTTGGAAAACATCGAGCGGCAAAGCGGTGCAAAAAGACGGTGAGAGTTTAGTTTTTGTCGCGGATTTGGCGGCTTCGTCCGCGCAAAGTTTCAAATTGCAAAATGGTTCAAATCTCAAAACGGCGAATAAACTTTTCATTCTTAATCCAATCGAAAACGGCATTGCGCTCAAGTTTGCGGGCGCGGAACTCGGACAAATTTCTTGGCAGCTTCTTTACCGCGATTCAAAACCCGCAGAGTTAAAAGGCGAACCGTTTTCAACGAAAGAAGATTTTGCCGCCGCGTTTCAGCCAATTTCAATCAAATTTGAAAAACTCAGGGAAGGCGTGGTTTTCGACGTTTGGCGCGGAACTGCCGAAGCAAAAGGCTTGCAGCTTTCGATTGAGCTACGCGCTTTTCACGACGGATTTTTGGACATCAATTCCGAATTAAAAAACGTCAGCGCGGGCAAAACGGAAAATGTTTATGCGGCGGTTTTAACACGATGGCAACAACCGAATCAAACGACGCGCTCGGTTTGTTACGACAATCGAATTTCAGTTTTGGGCGAGAATGATTGGACAAATTTTCGGGTCGGCGAGAGCCGCAACTGGTATGTTCAGCACGGCGTTGATTGGTTAAAAACTAATTTTGCGAAAAGCGTTTCCGTCGCTTGGTTCAATGATTTTTCGCAATCTTTTACGGTTCATCAGGACGCGACGGCGAAAAGAAAAGCGCGTTGGGTCGGCGCGAATATTCCGCAAATCGGGTTTGAAGCGCAGACCAAAAACACGGACGTTTTTATGCTGACGGAGATTGCGCGTTCAAATTTGAAATCTTACGCCGAAAGATTGGAAGACAATCGCTTGATGAATTTGAGCGAAAGCATTTCGTTCACGTCGCGTCTTGCTTTTAATCAAAATTTACAATCGGACGAGCAAATTGACAACGCCTTCGTTGCTTACACTTCCTACGCCGAGCAAAAAAATTCAGCCGATAAAATCGAGTATTCGATTGGCGTTCCCTACACGCGCTTTGGAACGAATTATTTTCCTTATTCAACTTTGGGCGAAAATTTCGACATAAAAAAACTGCCCGGAATGGATAGAGACGGATATTGGGCTTTAGCTGCCGACACGGTGAACAAATGGCAGCTTTTCGCCGACGATATTCGGCGTGATTTACGCATCGCCAAAACGCTCGGCTTTGAACTGATTCGTCTGCATCATCTCGAACTCCTTTACACGAACGCGATTACGAAGGAAAAACGGTTTGAATATCTCGATTTCTTTTTCGGCGAACTGCGGAAACTAAAACTGAAAGCGTTGATTGATGCCAAAATTTCGGCGGAAGATACGGCGGAACTCGTCAGGCGTTATCGAAACGAAATTGACGGCGTGGAAGTTGATAACGAAGTCTTAATTTTCGGAATCAATGACGACGCGCCGGATTATTGGAAACGGGTTTATGCAGCGGTCAAAGCGGTTGCGCCGGAAATTCCCGTGCATCTGACGGCACATACCAACACCGGCGCGTTTGACCGTCTGGAGAAATTGGGCGTGAAATCCGACCTCATCGGGCAACACGCTTATTCCGACGGACTCGATTCACAGCCGAATATGCGCGGATTTTCGCTGGCGGCGGCGAGTTACGGGCGGCGCGTCGGCAAACCACCGATAATTACCGAATGGAACTGGCGGTTTTTAACCAGAATGACACCCGAAGCCCGCGCACGAGTTTACGCGCCGATTTTTGAAAATGTGTTGAAAACGCGCTCGATGCCGACGATGTATCAGTTTCAATTTAACGAATCGCTGGCGATGAATCCGCGTGTTTTGAAAGGCATCCGTCATTACGAACAAATCTGGCTCAGTCGTCGCCCGAAACCCGAAGCGTTTGTCTTATCCGGTTTGATAAAAAAATACGCCGCGCCGACGCATCCGAACAAATTGATCGAAGTCGAACACGCTGTCACGGAACTCGATAAAAACGCCAAGGGCACGGCTGAATTTAACATTAAAAATACCGGCAATCGTGATTTAAATTTGAAAATCTCGGTTGAATCGCCCGCGAATTTGCAGGCGAATTTACAAAACGATTCTCTTTTGCGGCTCAAACCGAACGAATCGAAAACCGTCAGCGTCAGTCTGCAAGTGCTTTCGACCAACAATTCGCCCGCGCCGCTTCCGGGTTTTTATCACGTCTTTTTGCGAATGGAAGACGGCGAACTTTTGCGCTACGGTTGGGCGGAAGCGCGATTTGCGAGTGAACCGAAATTTGATAAAGAAACCAAAACGAATGTGATTTACGGCGACGATGCTTTGAATTTCAATCTCAATCGCCCGCTTACCGTCGTTTATGGCGACAAATCGCCGATTCAAGATGTCGAAACGGCTTCTGTGTTAGTAAATACTTTGGAAAGCGCAACCGGCAGACCTGTGAAAATCTACGAATTGAAGGATTTGCCGAAAGACGAACGTGCCGCTTTAATTTTGGTCGGCACGGCGAAAACCAATCAGTTAATCAATCAAGTTTTTGGAAAAATTCCCGCGAATCTGAGCGCGGCAAAACAATTTATCGCCCGCGTTTCCGACGATTCAAACAATGATTGGCTGATTTTCAGCGGCGCGGACAATCTCGAAGCCGAACGCGCGGCGATGGAATGGACGATTCGTTTTTGGAAATACGCAAAGGACTCCGCCGCGCGGCGCGTTGGTTTGGTCGAAAAAGAATTGCCGCTCGGCGTTGACCCCCGGGGTTTGCCGTAAAAAATGCTAAGAAGCCGTTTGAAAAGCAGGAGTTTAGCCCACGTCGGCATACGAACGACACGAAAGAAAAAAATTATTTTCGTTTTTGTTTTTCGCGCATTTCGTTTGTTTCGCGGGTAAAGTTTTTGTTTTACACAATCGTTTGATGAGTTTTCAATCAACTTTTAAGTCTTACCGAAGATGACGAAAATGAAAATTACAGACATCAGAGCGACGACCGTTACCGTTCCGCTCGAAGCCCCGCTGCGACACGCGAACGGCTGTCATTGGGGACGTTTTGTGCGGACGATTGTCGAAGTCGAAACCGACGAAGGCATCACGGGTTTGGGCGAAATGGGCGGCGGCGGCGAATCTGCCGAAGCTGTTTTTCGCCAAATGAAATCGTATCTCGTCGGGCATAATCCGGCGAATCTCGAAGAGATGCGTTTTCTCATCGCCAACCCGACGGCTTCGCTTTACAACAACCGGACGCAGATTTTAGCCGCGCTCGAATTTGCTTGTCTCGATATTTTGGGACAGAAATGGAATGTTCCGGTTTATGAAATCTTGGGCGGTAAATTGCAGGATAAAGTTCCGTTCGCTTCTTATCTTTTCTTTCGTTACGCGAATCCGAAAACGGGCGAAGGCGAAGTCAGAACAATTGAACAACTCGTTAATCACGCTAAAGAATTGAAACAGAAATACGGCTTTACGTCGCACAAATTAAAAGGCGGAGTTTTTCATCCCGAATACGAACTCGAATGTTATCGCGCCGTCGCCGCTGAATTAAACGGCGATAGTTTTCGTTTTGACCCGAACGCCGTCTGGTCAACCGAGCAGGCGATTTGGTTTGGGCAACAGATTGAAGACATCAAAAACGATTATTTGGAAGACCCTGTTTTCGGCATAAATGGAATGCGGCGCACACGCGAAAAAGTTAAAATGCCGCTGGCGACAAATACGGTTGTCGTCGGTTTCGAGCAGCTCGCGGCAAACATTTTGGATACGGCGGTTGACGTGATTTTGCTCGATACAACTTTTTGGGGCGGAATCCGTCAATGCGTCAAAGCGGCGGGCGTGTGCGAAACATTCGGGCTTGGCGTGGCGGTTCATTCGTCGGGCGAACTCGGCATTCAATTGGCGACAATGCTTCATCTCGGCGCAGTGATTCCGAATTTGAGTTTTGCGGCTGACGCGCATTATCACCATTTGGTTGACGACATTATAGAAGGCGGCAAATTTAAATATGAAAACGGCGCGATAAAAGTTCCGACCGCTCCGGGTTTGGGCGTTAAATTAAACCGCGAGAAATTACACGCATACAGCGAATTATACAAACGTCTCGGCTCGTATCCATACGACCAAGACCCGTTGCGGAAAGGTTGGACACCGACGATTCCGAATAATCGCTGGGCTGACCCGCAAGACGCGCGAACGCCGGAAATAGCATTTTAAGACGACCAAATTTATGACGAATTTAACGACCAGACAACTCGAATATCCGATTTCTCAAGACGGCGCGGGAAGTAAAGACGCGCGTGATGTTCACGAATTGCGAAAGCAGGTTGACGAGATTTTGCAGGAAACGCCAATCTTCGATTTGCACACGCATCTGTTCGCGCCCGAATTCGGCGAACTGAATTTGTGCGGCATTGACGAGCTGTTGAATTATCATTATTTGATTGCCGAAATGTTTCGTTTTTCGAGCGTTACGCCGGATAAATTCTGGCAAATGAACAAAAAAGCGCAGTCGGATTTAATCTGGCAGACGCTTTTCGTCGAAAATACGCCGCTGTCGGAAGCGACGCGCGGAGTCGTCAGCGTTTTGAACACTTTCGGACTCGACACGCGGGCGAAAGATTTGCGCGAAGCCCGCGAATTTTTCGCCGCTCAAAATCGGGCGGATTTTATAGAACGGGTTTTAAAAACCGCAAATGTAACCGACATCGGAATGACGAATGACCCGCTCGACGAAGCCGAAATAAAAGTCTGGAAAAGCGGCGCGAAGATTGACCTGCGCTTTCACGCCGCGCTGCGGCTCGACCGAATTTTGAACGGCTGGACGGAAGCCGTGCCATTGATAAATAAACAAAATTACGAAGTTTCTACAAATTTAGACGAACGCTCAATCAGCGAAACGCGCCGATTTTTGGACGATTGGATTGCGCGGATGAAACCGCTTTATCTAGGTGTGTCCCTGCCCGACGATTTCGCTTATCCCGAAGAATCAACGCGCGGAAAATTGATTAAAGAAGCAATTTTGCCCGTCTGTAAAGAACATAACATTTCGCTTGCGTTGATGATTGG
>JALYQJ010000166.1 GCA_030855875.1 Acidobacteriota bacterium | reverse complement strand
TGCGCCCTGTTTCACGCGCCAGCCTTCTTCCTGCGCGAGCTTTCGCCTGTAACTTTCGATAATTTTTTTACTCATTATTTCGTTTGCTGCTCTGTCGGTAATTTCAGAGCCGGATTAAACCTTTATTTATAACAGTTTTTGATGCTTAAAATCAAATTTTAGTGTGATTTTATTATAACAATCAACTGCAAAGAAATAGTCGTAAAAATTTTTCTTAAATAGGCAAAAATTTTTGTAATTTCGTTCTAAAAGTAGTAAAAACAACCTGAATTAATTCTAAGTTGGTCGTGTTCGTCGGGTTAATAAAAGCTAAAAGGCTTTATCGTCACTCATTTACAGATTCTATTTCGAGGATTCATTCAGGAAAACCGCTATAAATAAAAGGAGTCTCAAAACTATGATAATCAATTCAAATAAAATTTTTCGTGTTTTAGCAAGCATTCTGTTTATCATTTCGCTGATGCCGACTTTTGCTTTTTCACAGAGCAAAGACGAAAAGGAAAAGCAGCGTCAGGAAAAAGAGAAAGAAAAGGAAAAGGCTAAAGAAGACAAACAAAACAAAAAAGATGACAAGCGTGTCGAAAAACAGATTCGCCGGTATAGCGAAACTCTCGTCAAAGCGCAGGATAAATACGCGAAGGAAACCGACTTTAAGGAAGATGTCGTATTTGAATATCGTCGGCTTTTAAGAGACCACGCGAAAATGGCTTTTACGACCAACACTTTGGATGCCGACGATGAGAAACTGACTTACAGCGGCGATAAAATTCCCGGAGCCGACACGCTCTACGACAATCTTTTAGCGCAGGATTACGTCAATCGCGTCGGTCAATCGCTGGTTCCGACGACTTCCAAAAATCGTTACGGCTTCAAAATCACAAGCAATCCGATGCCGGATGCGCGTTCGCTTTCGACCGGAACGATTTATGTTTCGACCGGATTGCTTTCACTCGTTGATAATGAAGCGCAGCTTTCCTATATTCTCGCCCACGAAATTGCGCACGTCGAAAAAGATCATTGGGAGCAGGACGTAATGGTCGCCAAATATATCGAGGAAGAAACCAAGGAACAAGAGAAAAAAGCCGGAATTATCGGCGCGGTCGGCGGCGGAGTTCTCGGTATGTTCGGCGGCAGAGGAGTCAGCAACGCGCTCGGCGGCGTGGTGGGCGGCGCATTTTTAGGCGCGGGAATCGCTCAATTTATCATTAAACTGGTTGATAATAAATCGTTTGAATGGTCGCTGGCGCAGGAAGACGAAGCCGACCGGCTCGCGCTCGATTATATGATCGAACGCAATTACGATGTCCGCGAAGTTCCGAATTTTTACGAAACGCTGCGAGCCGCCGCGATTGAAGACCCGCGCGTCGAACTCGACCGTTTTGCCGACCGCGAACGAACCGAAGACCGCCGTAAAGCCGTCAATGCGTGGATCAACGCCGCATCTTCGAGAGATCTTTCCAAAACTCTGGTCGGCGCGACGAATCTGCGCGGAAAATCGCTGTCGCTCGACCGCAACACGAGCGTTGTTATCAGCCGAGTCCAAAAAAATCAGGAAAAAATGGCTGACGATATTAAAGTGAAGCTGGAAAACGCCGAACTGATTGCCGGAGACGGGGAATTTGAAAATATTATGGCGACGCTCAAACGCGACAACGGCATTTCCGCGTTTTATTACGATATGTATAAACTCGCCGCCCGGAATTTGGATCAATCGCTGGCGATTCGTTCGGACGACGCGACCGCATATTTCTTTTACGGCAAGGTTTTAAAGCTGACGGCTCGCAAACCGGGCGAAAAGGAAAGAGCCTTGCAGATGTTCGCCAAAGCCATCGAATACGACCGGCGCGGCGCAAATCCGCAATCGCGGCTTTATCAGGCTCTAACGAAAATGAGCGGTCGGACGACCAATAATATTATGGGGACGATGACCGATTTAAAGCAGTATGTCGAACTTTATCAACGAATGCACGGCGGAGATTTGCCGCCGAATATGAATGTGATTTACGACTATATGCAGGAAGCGGGCGATCCGAATTGGAGTGCGGTTCCGGTGGCAAACGTCAAAACGGTCGCTTCTTCTATTTCATCTCAGCCGGTGACGGCAGCGGTGACAACGGCTGCGCCGACGGTTCCGCCGCCAACAACGACAACGCCGCCGAAGAAAACAACTAAGAAGCAATAGTTACGAGTAATTTGAATATATTTTGGCTGCCGATTTGAGGTTAGTTTAATGACTAATTTCAAATCGGCAGCACGTTAATTTTGTTCAACTTGAAAAAATATGAAATTAGACTTTTCGCTGAAACTTAAAGAGATATTCTTCCTTCCAATGTTTTTTTTATTTGGTTCGGTTGTCTCGCTTTTCGCCCAAACGAATATTTCTTCGCGCGAGCCGTTCGTATTGGAGTTGCCCGAAGTTTCAGCGTCGAAGCGATATACGCTGCCGATTGTGCGTTTGCCGATGCAGGACGTGCCGAGTTTAAAGTTTCGCATTCTCGATCCTTACGCCGCAAAAATTAGTTACGGGAAAATAATCGTGACGCTCAACGGCGCGGGCATCAATACCGGATGTGAAAAAAAGGCAGATACACAAGGCAAAATCGTTCATTGCGGCAAACGCGAAGACAGTCGTCTGCGCGGCTATGAATTGAATCGCGGCAAAAACATTCTGGAAATTCGCGCAACCGATACACTCAATCGTGAATTTTACGCTTCATACGTTTTGATGTTGGGTGATAAAACGGCGGTCATCGAAAAGCCCGATTGGGCAAACGGCGCGGCGGAAAAATTTACGGGTAAAAAATACGCGGTCGTCATCGGCGTTTCCGAATATAAATACACAGATGCCGGTTTGAGAAGTTTGAATTATGCCGACGACGACGCACAATCAATCGCCGCATTTCTGCAAACTCCGCAAGGCGGCAGTTTTTCCTCCGCCGACGTTAAACTTTTGCTCAATCAAGACGCGACGCTCGACGCGGTGCGTTCTGCTTTTTCGACTTTTCTTAAAAAAGCGAAACCGAACGATCTGGTTTTTATCTTTATCGCCGGACACGGTGCGCCCGACCCGCTCGCCTCGCAGAATCTTTATTTTCTGCTGTATGACACAAAAGTGGTGGATATGCCGCAGACGGCTTTTCCGATGAGCGAGCTGAAAGAGTTTCTCGATACGCAGATTTCGGCGCAGAGAGTGATGGTGATGATTGACACCTGCCACAGCGCGGGCGTAAATCAAAAAACGAAATCGCTCGTCGCCGGAAGAGATTTGGTGCAGGAAGGCGACGAAAATAATATTATGAACTTTTACCTGACCAATCAGCTTTTTAAGGAAACCGGACGCGCCATTCTGACTTCTTCGGATGTCAACGAAGTTTCGCAGGAATCTTCAAAATGGGGAAATCACGGCGTTTTTACGTGGTCTCTGCTCGAAGGCTTTAAGGGAAAAGCGGATTTAAACGGCGATAAATTTATAACGGCGGGCGAGATTTTTCAGTTTACCCGCGATAATGTGCGAAAGGCGACAAATTTTCAGCAAAATCCGATTGCATCGCCCGGCTCGGCGGCGAATTTAACTCTGGCTTTTGCCGGTAAATAAAACCGGGAGCGCGGACATCCGTGTCCGCAATATCGCGCCAGCGATGAAAAGTCGTTCGACTTCTTCGACATTAAATGTAATCGAGGCGTTTATTCGCGCTTTCGCGCTCAATGCGGACAGGGATGTCCGCGCTCCGACTAAGAATTTTTATTGGAATAAAGTATGAAAAATCTCAAATTCATCACAAAAATATTTTTAATCACGCTTTCCGTCTTTTGCATTCCGGTTTTCGCGCAGGACGAACAACCGGCATCGCGTTCGATTACTTCGCTTGAATTCAAAGCCAAACGACCGACAGCGGGCGGCGCGAGTGCTAAATCTTTTGCTAAACCGACCACGCCGAAACGCCGAAAAGCGATTGCCGCTATCTCTGATCCGAAACGCCGGTATAATTTAGTCAAAAGAATTCCGGCGAAAAAAATCATCAGCACAACTCCGAAAGGCAATAATCCGGCAAAGCCGGTATTTAAAACCGAAGAACTCGGCGTGACGTTTTGGCGTTTGCGTCCCGCCGCGCCGGACGACGAGGGCGCACCGCTTTTCCCCGTTCTTCTTGGCGATAAAACCGAAAATTGGACAGCCGGGCGCGTGGCTTCGACGACGCAGTTTCAAAAAGGCGACCGTGTTCGGTTCACCGTCGAATCTTCGCGTTCGGGATTTTTGTATATCGCCAACCGCGAATTCTACGCGGACGGCACAACGGGCGAAGCCAACATAATTTTCCCGACTCTGCGAACGCGCGGCGGCAGCAATAAAGTTTCGGCGGGAAGTTTAATTGATATTCCGTCAGCCACCGAGCAAGTGCCGTATTTTACAATCAAACCGCGCCGCGCCGATTACGCGGGCGAAGAATTAATCGTTTTGATTCTGCCGAACGAACTTCCGAATTTTGAAAAAGAATTACGCGCCCAGCCTTTGAAACGCGAAATTCTGGAAAAATGGTTTGCCGATTGGGAAACGCTAATTGATATTTACGATGCCGCAGACGGAGCAGACACGGCTTATACCGAAGCCGAAGCACAGGCGGCAAACACGACTTCACGCGATTTGACGCAGGAAGAACCGCTGCCGCAGACAATCTACCGTGTTTCTTTAAAGCAAAACGCGCCGCTCTTCGCGGCAATTCGGATGCAGACGAAAACGCCGTGAGAAATTAGAAATCAAAACATCGGAACATCTGTTTAAAACTCAATTTTTTTAATTTGTTATCGAACATAAAACTTTCGCCAAGAATTATAATTTATTGATAACGCAGAAAATAATGCGCTTAGAGCTAAAAATATGCTGACTTCGGGGAAAATTTTAGACGGGCGTTATCATATCCGCGAGCGAATCGGCAGCGGCGGTTTCGGCGCGGTTTATTTGGCGGAAGATACACGTTTTTCGGGAAAAAATCTCGTTGCCGTTAAGGAAATTCAGCCGCGCAGCGAACGGGAAGCGAGTTCTTTGCGGCTCGAAGCCGATTTGCTTTACAATCTCAGCCATCCGAATTTGCCGAAGGTCAGCAATTGTTTTCAGGAAAACGGCGCATATTTTATCGTGATGGATTACATCACGGGCGAAGATTTGGCGGAGATGCTGAAACGCGGAAAACGGTTTGAAACGGCGGAAGTTCTTCGCGTTGCGGACACAGTTTTGGACGCGCTCGAATATCTGCATTCATTCCCGGTTTTTCACCGCGACATCAAACCGCACAATATCAAAATTGACGAAACGGGCAAAATTTTTCTGCTCGATTTCGGCACGGCGAAAGGAAATCTGGAAGACGATGTTTACAACAAACCCGGATTGAGCATCACCGGATTTACGCCGTTTTACGCGCCGCTCGAACAGGTTTTGCGTGTTGACACGAATTCGTTTTTGATTTTGCAAGCCGAACACGAAGTGCATCTGCAAAGATTTTTGAATTATCGAACCGACGAGCGAAGCGATATTTACGCTTTGGCAGCGACGATTTTTCATCTGTTGAGCGGCGTTTCGCCATCAAACGCGACTTCCACATTTCGCGCCCGCGCTTTGTGGTCGAACCAGCCCGATCCTTTGCCCCGGCTTTCAACTCTTAATCCCGAAGTTTCCGCACATTTATCGCGGATTTTGCAAACGGCTTTGACAATCGAACCTGCAAATCGTTTTCAGACAGCGCGGGAATTTCGCAACGCTTTGCAGGAAAATTCCTTCTCATCTGACAAAACATTGAGTTTTATCGCAGAAACCCAACCGAGTCCGTTAAATTTCGACAGCAATTCTGCCGGAAAAATTACCGGAGCGGCAACGGAAATTTTGACAGGTGACAAACTCGAATCAATCGCTGGAATATTGCCGCCGAACGAAACGAAGTTGGACTCGAAAAAAAAGTTTTTGGCAATCGGCGCGGCGGTTCTGATTTTGTTTTTGTTCGGGATTGCCGGTGCGGGGATTTGGTTTTTTGTCGGCGGAGATTCAGCGACGATACCGGAAAAACCGACTGAAAATGCGGCTGAAAACGCGACTCAATCGAACCCGCAATTGGCGCGTTCGGTGCATTATTCGCTTCTCGTTCAAAAAATGCGCGACGGGAAAAAGTTTCAAGAGCCGTTTGAATCGAGCGGACAGGAGATTTTTGAGAACGGTTATCGTTTTCAAATGCGGCTGACGGCTTCGGAAAACGGCTTTCTGTATCTTTTTAACGAAGGTTTGAATGACAAAAGCGAAAAGGTTTTTCAAATAATCTTTCCGACACCATTAACCCGTAACGGTTCGGCTGAAGTCGGAGCGGAACAAAAAATCGAAACCGGCTGGAACGAATTCGACGGCAAAGCGGGAACGGAAAACTTTTGGATTATCTGGAACAAAGAAAAAATAGATATTATCGAAAAAGTGATCGAAAACGCTTTTTTAAGCGACACCGGTGCAGTTACGGATAAAGTTTTGGAGGGAAATCTGCGCGAATTTATTGGAGAAAATAAAAAAAGCGAAACAAAAACTACGAAAGATGTCGAAAGGAAACTCAGCGTAATTGATTTCGACGGAGATTCCGTAGCGCATTTACTCCAACTCGAACACCGTTAATAAGTGAGAAATAACAAGTGAGAAATAAGAAATGAGAGGTGAGAACTGAAAATTGCTTTTAGTTCTCACCTCTCATTTCTTACTTTTGATTTCTCATTTTTTGCTTTTCGGTTCTTTTTCTTTCGGCGTAGTGTAGAAAGGTCGGTGCTGAACGACGAATTCTTTTTCTTCGTATTGTCCGTCGCCGTTTACGTCAACTTTGACTTCGAGTTTGAATTTCTTGCCGGCTTCGCGTTTTTCGCCCGCGTCGTAAGCGATGCTGTATTGATTGCGAAGCAGCGCATTGATATTTGTCAAATAATTTGGAAGCTCGCCTTCAAAAGTCATCGGATAATGAACGCCGCCCGATTCTTTGGCGAAAGTGTTCATCGCATTTTGCGCCTGCAAAAACGTCAGTCTGCCGGGCATTCCGCTGATGCTGTCGGTTGCACCCAAACGGTCTTCGTATTTTTTGTAAAATAAATTTCCGGTGCTGATGATATAAATCGGAATGCCGGAATTTTGGATCAGTTTACGGGCTTCGTCATAATTGATTTTGCTGAACGTATCAATACCGGAAGCGACCAGAATAATGGCGCGGCGTTTGGCTTTGACATCAACCATTCCGCCGAATTGCGCGGTGCTTTCCTTTGAATTTTCCAGAACGACGGAATCACCTTTACCGCCGACGAGTGCAAATTTTATCGCGTCGAAAAGATTATTTTCCCGAAACGCCGGATTATTTCGCAAAAGCAAATCAACCGTTTGCCGCAGACGGTTCGGGTCATTCGTGAAATCGGTTATTGTCGTCGGGCGCATATCGAAGGCGATAACCGAAGCATAATCGTCGGGTGCTTTGATAAATTTTGAGAGGAAATAAGCTACGGGGCGAACGACTTCGAGCTTTCCGGCTTCAAATCCGCCGCTGCCCGCAAGTCCGAAAAGTTCCGACCATTTGCTGTATTCGACAACAAGACTAACCGTAATCGGTGCTTCGGGCGTAGCGAAATTGGTCACTTCCTGCTTGATTCCGTTTTCAAACACGGCGAAGTTTTCCTTTTTCAAGCCGGTGATAATCTGCCCGGACTTTTTGTTGAAAACCACCGCGTCAACGCTGACGATATTTGTATCAACTTTCAGAATTTCCGTATCAACGATAGCGTTTTTTTCTTCTTCTTCTATTCTGCGCTGTTCTGCTTCCTTTTTTAATTCTTCTTCGGTTTTCGGAGTCGGACGCTGATTGATTTTGTTATTTCCTTTTGGCGAGTCAGGTCTTTGCGGGCGCGATTGCGCGAAGCCAGCCGGACTGAGAACGGACAGAAAAATTACTGACAACACAAACGAAGCGGTTGAAGAACGCAGAATACTTTTCATAATTTTTGCCTGTTTAAGAGATTCGTTGTTTTAGATACCGATTGTCCGCTTTTGGTTGGTTTTTATCAAGTAATTGCCGAAAAACGCTGTAAATAAAAAATACCTTTTAACGCAAAGACGCAAAGACGCAAAGTTTTTATTTATCTTTGCGTCTTTGCGTTAAAAAAATGAAAAGTCTTATTTTACTTGCCGGAACTCGAATCAATTTCGATTTTGACATCAAATGCGCCGGTATTGTCGTTTAAGTTTCCTTCGTTCACGCCGAGAAAAAGCGAGCCGTCGCGGGCGGCGGTAAATTCGCGTTCCGCGCCGATATAAATAAATTCGTTGTTATCGTCACCGATAACGACGATTAGTGCGCCGGTCGGGACATTTTTCATCAGTTTGCCGTCGTCGGGCAAAGTCGAAATGCCGGAAGATGTCGTCAAACGGTTGCCGCCGAGCGAAATGCTGCCGTCGGCGGAGATGCGGATTCGCTGTCCTTTTTTGACGACCCAACCCGAATTCGTCCAGCCGTTTGATGTATTATCGGCTAAAACTTTGACGTTCAGCTCGACCGGCTTGGCTTTGGCGACGCTCGGATTATTCGGAATATTGTACGGTGTCGAATTTACAGGCGTTGGAACTTCTGTCTTAACCACAGTCGGCGGCGCGGCGGGCGGCGTTTTGTTAACTTGCCCGACCGTTATAATTTTATTGTCGGCGGAATTTGTTTGGTTTGCCGCGCCGATGTTTTGATTGGAAACTTTTACCGTTTCGGCTGGAGTTTGCGGCGCGTCGAATTGGATTGATTCGATTTCATCGGCGGAATACGACATCTGCCGCCGCCGCGAACCTTCGCCCATTGCGACGGTAAATTTTCCGCCCGTAAAATTGACTATTTTACCTTTAATGATGCTTCCGTCTTTCAAACGGATCGTGTCGGCAAAAGACAAAACCGACAGCGAAAAAACCAGACAAAATGAACAGAGCAAGCGAAAAAAAGCGGACTTTAAAAGCATATTTCCTCCAAAAAACTCGAATTTCAGATTATTTACCGGACAAGCGCGTTTCGGTGCCGGACGGAAAAGTTTTTCGTTAAACTTAATTCATAGGGAAAGCGGCAAATTTAACCAAACGATTGATGTCAAAAATACCGTATCGGGTTGCAAATTTGCTCAACGGCAAATTCGCTGAGATTATACATAATTTTCTTAAAGTTGTGAATTCTATTTTAAGATTTAGATTGTTGAAAACAAACTAAACTCCACAAATTGAAAATGAAATTAAAAATTGCCAAACCTTATCTCAAGTAAAAAAGCACGGAAAGAATCCGTGCTTTTTTACTTGAGATAAGGTTTTTATTTATCTATTCCTGCGGTGCTTCCTGAATTTCAGTTAAAGCCTGCGGACTTAAATTCAAAACATTTTCGCCGTTTCGGATTGAAACCGGGGAACTCCAAACCGCGAAGCCTTTGCCGGATTTTGTGACTCCGAAAAGATAATAACTGTCCGGTTCGATATTTTTCATTTGTCCTTTTCCGCCGGAATCGGTCAGCGTGTCGTATTTGATGTGTCTTTTTATCGCGTTCAACGCTTTGCCGCTGAATTCTCCATAACGCGCCGGATACATAACCGCCAAACCGAAACTGTTTGTCAAAGATTGTCCGCTAATCGGCTCGATGTCGGCTTCGCTCAGAATACTTTCCAAATCTTTGTCGAGCAGATAAAACTTTTCGTTGCGAACAGCTTGCGGCGAGCCGGTTCTGCCGACGATTTTAGCGTCAATAACGACCGTTCCTTTTGTCGCCGGTTCGCTTGGAACAGTTGTTACGGTTGTCGTCGAAGACGGCGGAACGGTAACGGTCGAAGGCGCGGAAGTCGAAGGAACGGTGACGGTCGAAGGCGCAGAAGTTGACGGAATTGTTACCGTTTGCGAATCCGTCGAACGCGGCGTGTCGCGCGAATTAACGGCAGGATTGTTCCGTCCCGCCACGCTTACGTTAACGCTCCGGTTGGCATCGTCATCGCTTCTGCTCATAAAAACAAAAAACACGACGAGCAAAAGCACGCCCATAATGCCGAGAACCGCAAAAACCCAAGTCGGAATTCCGTTTTCCTCGCGCGGAACTTCGGCAACGACGACTTTGCGCTGGATTACCGGATTGTTAAGCGGACGACCGCAGTTCGGACAGGCGGTTGCCGTGACGGAAACTTCGTGTCCGCAGTCGGGACAAATTGTTAAAGACATAAAAATAACCTCCGTGAATTAAGTCAATTAATTTTCAAACGCTCTAAGTAACTATAAATTTCTAATAACGATGAATCATCGAAAAATAATTATACCTTAAAACCGCGCATTAATTTCGTTGGCTCGAGATAAGTTTCGCAGGAAATATTTTCAAAACCCGCTTCGCGCAGCCATTCGGTGTAAACTTTTTCGCTTCTCTCCACGTCGGGCGCATTCCAGCAAATATCTTCGAGACAAAATAAAACCGCCGTCTGCGGCGACAAACGCGAATCGTCCATAATCAAACCGCTCAAAAGACACGCGCCGCCGTTCGGGAGTTTGTCGAAAATACGCCGGAGAATTTTCTTATTTGCCGAAACATCGGCGACCGACATAAAGTTGGCGAGCAGCGCGATGTCGAAACCTTCGGGCAGTTCGTCTTTTTGAAAATCGCCGCCGACGCATTCGATTCGATTCGCCAAGCCGCTTTCGGCAATAAACTTTCGCGCAATCTCGATATTTTCCGGCAAATCGAAAACAACCGCCCGCAAATTCGGATAACTGCGGCACAGACCGATTGACATCGCGCCGGTTCCGCCGCCTAAATCCAAAACTTTTTTATATTTGGAAAAATCAAAAGCCCGCGCCAGAGCGCAGCCGTGCAGAAGCGACAAATTGTGCTGTTCCGCCATCGCTTCCGCGCCCTGATCTTCAGCTTCAGGCGTTGCTTCATCTGTTTCGCCGTATTCCCAATCCTTCAAATGTTTGGTCAAATCTTGCCAAACCGGATAGCTTCGCTCGCTGTATCGGTTGATTTGTCCGCCGAGATAAAATTCGTTTTCCGAAAGCAGAAACAGTTCGCTGACGGCGGAATTTTTATAACACTCATCAACTTTTTCCAAAATTCCGATTGAAACTCCGGCGTTCAAAAATCTTTCCGTCGCCAATTTGTTGATCTTCGTGACTTCGCTGATTTCGTCAGCCGACAAAGACTTTTCGCGCAAAATATCGGCGATTCCAAGTTCGGTGAAAGTGAATAAAACCCTCGCTTTTTGATAGCCGGTCGCAAGATTTAATAATTCGGTAAGTTTTTCGGATTCGGGCAAAGTTGATAAAGAAGCGTTCATATAAATTGTATCAATTGCGGACGCTTATTTCCGCCGCAACATCATTAGCAAGAAATATGCCCGACAAATACGTTTAATTACACGCGGATTTACACAAGTCTTTTATCTTCCCGATAAAAATGAAAATTTGATAAAAAACGGGAACAAATCTTGCGTAAAGAGATTCGACAAATTTATGGAAAAGCTATGAGGAAAAAAGGTTTAGTCAAATTAACCAAAAGCGGTTTATATTGCGAGCGCGGCGACTTCTACATTGATCCGTGGCTTCCGGTCAAAAAAGCCGTTCTTACACACGCTCACGCCGATCACACATATCGCGGCAATCAGGATTATCTCGTGCCGGAAGAAGGAAAACGGCTTTCGCGCATCAGGCTCGGCGACGAAGCGAAGATTTCCACGCAGAAATACGGCGCGGTCGCCGACATCAACGGCGTAAAGGTTTCGTTTCATCCTGCCGGTCACGTTCTCGGTTCGGCACAGGTTCGCGTCGAATACAAAGGCGAAATCTGGGTGATTTCCGGCGATTACAAATTAATGCCGGATGCGACCTGCGCGAGATTTGAACACATAAAATGTCATCATTTTATTACCGAAGCGACGTTCGGTTTGCCGATTTACCGCTGGCAGCCGACGGAATTTATTTTTGAAGAAATCAACAATTGGTGGCGGCGCAATCAAGAAAAAGAAAAAGTTTCGGTGATTTTTGCATATTCTTTGGGGAAATCGCAGCGCGTGATGAACGGCATTGACCGATCTATTGGCAAAATTTTCACGCACGGCGCGGTTGAGCGTTTGACGCAGGCTTACCGCGAATCCGGCGTTGATTTGCCGGAAACGAAATACGTCGGCGCGGTCGAAAGTAAAAAAGAATTCGCCGGTTCGCTAATTGTCGCGCCGCCCTCGGCGCACGGTTCAACGTGGCTCAAAAGATTCGGCAGTCATTCGACCGGATTCGCTTCGGGCTGGATGATCGTGCGCGGTGCGCGTCGGCGAAAAGCGGTTGATCGCGGCTTCGTTTTGTCCGACCACGCCGATTGGACGGAATTGCAGACGGCAATTCGGGGCGCGGAAGCCGAAACGGTTTATGTAACACACGGTTTTATTCCCGAACTCGTTCGCTGGCTTAACGAAAACGACATCAATGCCGTGCCGCTGAAAACAAATCACGGCGACGAAGAAGCGGAAGAAGAGTTCCAGAAAGTTACAGACAGTTTTCAGATAGTTACAGAGTTATCATGAAAATGCAGACGGTTGATTTTTCGGCAAATGTTGAGTTTTCAGAAAAACTATTTTGAAAACTATCTGGAACTTCCTGCAACTTTCTGGAACTATCTGCAAACTTTTAAAAAGGATGAAATTATTTACCGAACTTTACATCGAACTCGACCAGACAAATAAAACTAACGAAAAGGTCGAAGCCGTGAGATTTTATTTTGAACAGGCTGAAAAAGCGGATGCGGCTTGGGCTTTGTATTTTCTTTCGGGCAGAAAACCGCGCCAGATTATTCCGTCGAAAAAGTTGCGGGAATGGGCTTTGGAACTCGCCGAAATTCCCGAATGGCTGTTTGACGAATCGCGCGATACGGTCGGCGACGGTGCGGAAACAATCGCACTACTTTTGCCGAACAACGCCGAGACGGACGAAACGCCGCTGCATATTTTGGTCGAAAAAGAATTGCTGCCGCTGCGCGAAGCGGACGAAGCGACGCAGAAAAATGCAGTCGTCGCGGCGTGGGCGCGGATGAATTATTCGCAGCGTTTGATTTACAACAAACTGATTTCCGGCAGCTTTCGCGTCGGCGTTTCGCAGCTTTTGGTCGTTCGCGCGCTCGCGCAATTATCGGAAATTCCAACCGATATTCTCGCCCTCCGTTTGATGGGAACTTGGTCGCCGGACGCGGAATTTTTCGCGCATTTGTTAAATCCCGAACTCGAATCTGACGAAACGCCAATCGCGCGTCCGTTTCCGTTTCATCTGGCGCATCAGATGGATTTTCCTTTGACGGATTTAGGAATAATCGCTGATTGGCAAGCCGAGTGGAAATGGGACGGCATTCGGGCGCAGGTTATCAAGCGTCAGGATCAGGTTTTTATGTGGTCGCGCGGCGAAGATTTAATCACCGAACGCTTTCCCGAAATCGCCAAAGCCGCCGAGAATTTGCCGAACGGAACGGTTTTGGATGGCGAAATTCTGCCTTGGATTAATAACAAAGTGATGCCTTTTACCGAACTCCAAAAACGCATCGGACGCAAAAATCTGTCGGCGAAAATTCTTGCGGAAGTTCCCGTGATTTTGCAGTGCTACGATCTTTTGGAATACGAAAACAAAGATATTCGCTCGTTTGAATTTCGCACACGCCGCGAGTTTCTCGAACAGGTTTTATCGAAAATGCCGGACGAAACACGCGAAATTTTTCGCATCACCGAACCGGTTGAAGCCGCTGACTGGACGCATCTGGCGCAAATCCGCGAGCAAAGCCGCAGTCTCGGCGTTGAAGGTTTTATGCTTAAACGACTCGATTCGCCGTATCGCACGGGTCGGCATCGCGGCGATTGGTGGAAGTGGAAAATTGATCCGATGACGATTGACGCGGTTTTGCTTTACGCGCAGAAGGGAACCGGCAAGCGTTCCGGGCTTTTTACCGATTACACTTTCGCCGTCTGGAACGACAAAGGCGAACTCGTTCCGTTCGCCAAAGCATATTCCGGCTTGACCGACAAGGAACTTCGCAAAGTTGATAAATTCATCCGCGAAAACACGAAGGAAACTTTCGGTCCGGTCAGAAGCGTTACGCCGAAACTCGTTTTTGAACTCGCATTTGAAGCGATTCAGAAATCAACGCGCCATAAATCCGGCGTTGCCGTCCGGTTTCCCAGAATTTTGCGTTGGCGCGACGATAAAACAATTAAAGATGCCGATTCGCTCGAAACGATTCATCAACTGCTCGACGCAAATCAAAACGGCACGAAAGTATAAAGTGAAAAAAGCAGTTTCGACAAAAAACAATACATTTTCGCTCGCCGGACAGAGGCTTTATCCTTATTTGAAAATTACCGCCGAAAAATATCCGCGAATTTTGGTGACGCGAAAAATCGAAACGGACAAAGCCGAATATTTCGGTCCGTTTCTGCCGGAAACCGGCGTTCGGTTTCTGCTCGATTTTCTCAATAAAACATTCAAATTAAGAAGCTGCGAAATCGAAATTGACGGCGGTTTCGACGTTCCCTGCACACAGTTTTACCGCAAAAGATGCGTCGCGCCGTGCGTTGCGGGTTTGTGCGATTTACTCGAATATCTGGAAACCGTCGAACTTGTCAGGCTTTTTTTACGCAAGGATAAGGCAGAACTCGAAAGAATTTTTAATGCAAAAATTGAAAGTTTGGCAAACGAATTGAAATACGAAAAAGCCGCCGAACAGCGCGATTTGTTGCTTTCAATCGAAAAAGTTTTCGGCGAAAAAGATTGGAATTTGTGGCTCGACGACGCGGTTGATACGTTTGAAATCGCGGAAAGCGGCGATTGTTTTTTCGTTTATCTCGTATCGCAGCGCGGCAGAAAAAATCTCGGCAAGCGCGTTTTCGTATTTGAGAAAAAGGGAAACATCGAGCTTATTTTACCGCATATTTTACCGCAATTTTATCGTTTCCATCTGCCGCGAGAAATTCGGGTTTCACACGATTTTGCGGAGAGAAAATCTCTGGCTGAAACATTCAGTCAACGTGCCGGAAGAAAAATAAAAATCGGCGTGATCGCCGAAAACGAGCGCAAAATAACAACCGACCGCGCTTTGACGCGGACAAAATACGAACACGATTTCAAAAAATTAAAACGCGAAAACGATTACGGGAAAATACGGGCGGAATTAAAACGAATTTTCAGTTTGAAAAAACTGCCGAAGCGCCTCGAAGCCTTTGATGTCGCGCACATTTCCGCCGGTGATTTTGTTGCGGCGAAATCGGTCTGGGAAAACGGCAAATTCTCCGGCAAAGATTACGAATTTTGGTTTTCCGGTGAAAAAAGCGAACTCGAAAGTCTGCGAAAATTCGTCGAAAATCAATTCGCGGAAAAAAGCGAGAATTTTCCCGATTTAATTTTAATTGACGGCGGACGCTCGCATCTACAAGCTGCTTTGAAAGGTTTGGAATTTTTCAGTGAAAGGGATTTTTCAGTTATTTCAGCCGTTAAACCGCCCGGTCGTCACGGCGAAATTTCACATTTTTTGACGGAAAACGGCGGGCAAATAAATTTTTCGGGCGAAAGCGACGCGCATCGCGTTCTGCAAATTCTACGCGACGAAGCGCACACGCTGTCGAATCAAATTCACCGGCAAAAACGCGAAATGTCGCATTTTTATGAGTTGGCGGAAATTCTGCCGTCAATCGGCGAAAGCGAACGACAAAGTTTACTGCGAAAATCCGGCTCGGTAAAAAGATTATTATCGTTTGAGGAAACAGATTTAACCGAACTTTTTGGCGCGGAAAAATCAAAAGTGATTCGACAAAATCTAATAAATTATCAAAAAGGAAATCACCGAAAAATAGAGCCGCTGATCGTACCGATTCGGTTTGACGACGAAAACGGCGACGCGAAGGATTTGCAGCCGCTTTCAACTTATCAATGACTTTCTGAAAAGTGTTTTTAACGCAAAGGCGCAAAGAAAATACATTTTTTTTGATTTTAATTTGGTTTTTTGAAAACCTTGCCTCTTTGCGTCTTTGCGTTAAAAACACTCAGTTAGTTAATTTTCAGTTGTCGAAACAGGTATTGGCGATTGTGACGAAGTTTTGACTGTCTTTGAAACCGTAATCTCCACCGTTCCAAAGAGTTAACGCTTTGGGTTTTTCAATTAATTCGGCTTTTGAAAGATTCGGATAAGCGGCGAACCATTGTTTACAGCTCTGCTTTTTGACCGTTCGGCGCACAAACGAGCGTAATCCGACGATAAAAACAGACGGATTCAACGCCTCGTTCAAATGGTCTGAGAAAAACGGTTTAAGTAGATTTTCGCGCGATTCGGCTTGCTCATTAAATTTCCAAATTCCGTTTTCGAGAAGCAAAACGGCAGGTTTTAGCGAATCTCCGATTTTAATGTTTCGCGTCAAATTTTGATAAAACTTCATTCCGACATAATTGGCGCACAAATCGGCATTTGAATAAACGCCGGAAACGAGCGTTCCGTAAAAAGTTCGCTCGGTCATTTTCCCCCAACGAACCGCTTTTTTGGCAGACTCATCGGGCGTTAATCCGGCGGCTAACGCGCTATTATATTTTTTATAATAGGCGTAACCCTGCTGAAAAAAATGCGCGATTTTATCCGTGCCGAATTGTGAACCGTAGACATTCACCGTTTTGCTTATCGTCAGATAATTAGGCGGGAAGATGCGAAAAATAGACTTGCTGAAATCGGTTTTATAACGCGCGGGCTGAACTTTAAAATCGTGCGATTCCATCCAACTGCCGGATTTTGTAAAAGGAATGATTCCGTCGCCGAGTCGTTTATAAACTTCGCGCGCCACCGCTTCTTCCGAGCGCAAATACGCGAGTTTCAGTCGCTCCTTTTGCGGCGAATCGCATTTTATATTTTTCGTGCCGGCGACTTTTTTTTCCAGACAGATTTGCCGCTTAAAAATTTCGACGTTTAATTTGTTAATCGCCTTTGTTAGATTTTCTTCCGCGTATTGCCTCACTTCGTCACCAATGTCGGCGAGCGGTTTCGGCGGCAAATTATACTGATCGGTTTCAAAAGCTGATACGCGGGCATTCGGAATCAGCAAAACGGCGCATAAAAACAGCGCGATAATCGCTTGCGATTTTACGTAAAATTTTAATAATGACAGAGCAATATTGATGTTCATCAGATTGTTACAAAAACATTATAATGTAATTCCATAACAAAAAATATCCCTCTGTCATTGACTTAATTGTTTAAGGAACGAAACTGTTAGGAACTGAACGGTCGCCCGCTTGTCCGAATGTCTGAATCAATGTTCCCGCCGCTGAACGCTGGACAAACCACGTGTTTGTTGACGGTCTCAATACTGCCGCATCAGTTTTCCCATCGCCGTCGTAATCGCCCGGTGACGGAACATCTCCTGCCGCTCCGAACGGGAACGAATAGAAACTCGAATTCTCGCTTCTCAAGACAAACCATTCGCTTGTCGAAGGTCGGAAGAATGCGACATCCGTTTTCCCGTCTCCGGTGTAATCGCCCTGAACGGGTTTGTCCGTCGAATTGCCGAACTGGTAAACGACGATTCCCGCGCTACTCCTCAAGAGCCACCATTGACCGAGAGAAGGACGATAGATTGATAAATCAGCTTTGTTATCACCATCGTAATCGGCAACAACCGGAATATCTCCCGCCGCTCCGAATGTCTGAATCGTCACGCCGCCCGTCGAACGAAAGATAAACCAGGTTTGAGTTGAAGGTCGAAAGACTGCCGCATCAGCTTTGCCGTCGCCGTCGTAATCAGCCGAAGCGGGAATGTCGCCCGTCGCTCCGAACGGAAACGAATAAAAACTCGAATCTTCGCTTCTCAAAACAAACCACTCATTAGTTGATGGTCTAAAGAAGGCGATGTCGGTTTTACCGTCGCCGGTGTAGTCAGCGGGAACGATTTTATCGGCAGAAGAACCGAACTGAACGGCACCGTTGCCGCCGTCGGACGAACGCAGAAACCACCATTCGCCTAAAGCTGGACGAAAGATCGAAAGATCGGTTTTCCCGTCTCCGTCAAAATCGAACGGCGCACGGCGCGGCGCGATTGCGTTAAGAGCAGCGGCGATTTTAATTCTCGGTTTGATTATACCGTTGCGCGAATCCGTAATCGGCTGTCCGGTTGCGGTCAAAGCGTCGAGTATCTGCTGGACGGAAGCACTCGGATTACGCTGTCTTAAAATCGCAAATGCGCCGGTGATGTGCGGTGCAGCCATCGAAGTTCCCGAATAATTTTGATAAACGCCGCCGGGAATCGAAGAGTTAATCCATCGTCCCGGTGCGAGCAGGTGCAGAAGCGGCGAACTGTCCGAAAAACTCGAAACCGAATCGCTCACGGTTCCGATGCTTCCGTCATCGGTTGCGCCGACGCTGATCGCGGTGGAAATGCAAGCCGGCGCGGTCAGCGCGTCGGTAAAACTATAATTGCCGGAACAAATTATCGTGGCAATTCCGACCGAACGCAGATTATCAATCGCCGCTTTGGTTGGAGAATGCTGAACGTCGCAATTTGACGTGAATTGCTGTCCGGTCTGCAAACTGACGTTTACTGCCGCAATGTTGTTTATTGTGGTTTGCAGAGTTCGGACGCGCTCCAAACCTTTTAGTAAATCGGAAGTCCAATAACGCCCGCACGGAGTCGGCGTTGTTCCGCAGTCCGTCGCGCTGCCGAAACTGGAATAAATCTGAATGGCGATAACGTTCGCGTCTTTGGCGACACCGCTGAAATTGCTGCCGCGACCGGCGGCGATTCCGGCGACATTCGTGCCGTGCGCGCAGCCCGCCACCGAATTCGGACAATGTAAACCGGAATTAGGAACGATTGATTCGGTTGCGCCGTCAGGACAGACGCTCGTGCTTCTGCCCGAAACATTTGACGAATAACAGCCTTCGGCAACGACTCTGCCGCTTAAAAACGGATGATTTTTATCAACGCCGCTGTCAATTACGGCGACGGTTTGTCCGCTCCCGCTGAAACCGCTGTCCCACGCGGTCGGCGCACCGACAATCGCCGCGCTTTCGGCAAGCGCGGGTTCGGCGATTTCATCTTCGTGAATCGCGTAAATCAGCGAATTGTTTCGCATTTCTTCCAAAGTCGCTGCATCAGCTTCAAAAGCCAGATACGGAATATATTCAAATCGTTTCAGATCATTAATGCGAAACGACTGAAAACGGTCAAGAAAATCATCCTGCGAGCGGCTGATGTCGCGGCGTTGTTTTGATTGTTCCGGTTTTGATAAATTTCCTTCGGGAACGAAATTCGTCTGAACGGCGACGATCACCCGCACCGTCCCGGTTCGCCTTGCGGTGTTGATTAACTTGGTGAAAGTTTCCTGTTTATACGAAATCGCTTCCGGTTGGGCGGCGGAAATCTGCGCTTTGGTATTTGTCCGCAAATAATTGCCCGATATACAAAAAATTACGATTGCGGCGATAGTTATTAAAAGGTTTTTCATATTTCTTTTTCGAGATGACTTCAAGTTGCCTGAATATTCAAAAAAATCTGCAAAGCGGAGATTTAAGAAGCGGCGTTTTAAATATTTAAATACAGGAAATCCTGCTGTCTAATTACAAATTTTCGATTTAAGTGGATGAACGCTAAACACTTTATTAAAAAAGCGTCGAAACATCAAGTAAATTTTTTTCGTTTGAGTAATTAGAGCAATTTTTAAGTTTTCTAGGGTTTTGGTTGTTTATTTAGGTGTATGAAGAAACAACATCTAAAATTAACCGAACCAGACAAAAAGTATTTGACCGAACTTCTGAGCAAAGGTCAAGC
>JALYQJ010000158.1 GCA_030855875.1 Acidobacteriota bacterium | reverse complement strand
AAAAGTTTTTGCTCCGATTCTTGTTCTTCTAATAATTGCGGAATCTTTCGCTCAATCAAATATGCCGAAAAACGACCGACCACGCGCCCGTGAAACAGGATTGAAAATCGGCATTTTACCGGTCGGCGAGTTAAACGCGATAACCGACGTGCCGGGTGTGCGCGTCGGGCATTCGACAATTATTCGCGGCGAAACTGTGCGAACGGGCGTGACCGCGATTCTGCCGCACGGCGGAAATCTGTTTCAGGAAAAAGTTCCGGGCGCGGTGTTTATCGGCAACGGCTTCGGCAAACTGATGGGTTCGACACAGGTTAACGAACTCGGCGAAATCGAAACGCCGATTTTGCTGACTTCGACTTTGAGCGTGCCGAAGGTCGGCGATTTTTTGCTAGATTATCTGCTCGCTCTGCCCGGCAATGAAAATGTGCAGTCAATTAATCCGCTGGTTGCCGAAACTAACGACGGTTATTTGAACGACATTCGCGGGCGGCACATTACCCGCGAAGATGTTTTCGCGGCAATCAAAACGGCGCGAACGGGCAAGACTGAAGAAGGTTCAATCGGCGCGGGAACGGGAACGATTGCTTTTGGTTTCAAAGGCGGAATCGGCACGGCTTCGCGCCGTCTGCCCGCGTCTTTGGGCGGTTATACCGTCGGCGTTCTCGTGCAGACAAACTACGGCGGCGTTTTGACGATTGACGGTGCGCCGGTCGGAGTCGAACTCGGCAAATATTATCTGAAAGACGTGCTGGAAAAAAGCGAAAATTCAAAGCGGAACGTTTCGCCAAACAAAAAGGACATCAACGATTTGGCGGACGGCTCGATTATTATCGTGATTGCCACCGATGCGCCGATTGATGCGCGGCAGTTAAAAAGAATGGCGGCGCGTTCGATGATGGGTTTAGCGCGAACCGGCGCGGCGGCAACCAACGGCAGCGGCGATTACGCCGTCGCTTTTTCAACCGCGCCGGAAGTGCGAATCAAAACATCCGCCGATAACCGCACTCCGCGCGAAGTTAAATTGCTGTCGAACGATGCAATGTCGCCGCTGTTTTTGGCGACGATTGAAGCGACGGAAGAAGCGATTTATAATTCCCTGTTTCGCGCCGCGACCGTGACAGGACGCGAAAACCGCACAGTCGAAGCATTGCCGATTGATAAGACAATAACGATTTTACGAAAATACGGAAAAATAAAATGAATTCGATTTAACTTTCTTCCATAATTTTTATACCCAATTCTTTCAACTGCGAAACGTCAACGTCGCCCGGCGAATCCATCATTAAATCCTGCGCCGAGGCGGTTTTCGGGAAAGCCATCACGTCGCGGATGTTTTCCGTGCCGCAAAGAATCATACAGGTTCGTTCGATTCCGGCGGCGAAACCTCCGTGCGGCGGCGTTCCGTATTCGAGCGCGTCGAGGAAAAATCCGAATCGCGTCCGCGCGACTTCGGGCGATAAACCCAACGCTTTGAAATTCAAAGCCTGAATTTCCTTTTGGTGAATCCGAATCGAGCCGCCCGCACATTCGTAGCCGTTAATTACGGCATCGTAAGCCTTTGCGCGAACTTTGCCGAGCAAATCGCGCTCCGATTCGTTTTCGACGGCGAGTTTGAACATCGCTAAATCTTCGTCCATCGGCGACGTAAACGGATGATGCGCCGCGTCGTAATTTCCGGTTTCTTCGTTGTGTTCAAACATCGGAAATTCGGTAACGAGAAGCGGTTTGTATAAACTTTTGTCAATCAGATTTTCGCGCTTCGCAATCTCGATTCTCAATGCTCCGAGCGCAGCGGCGACAACTGATTTTTTGCCCGCGACGATTAAAACCAAATCGCCTTTTTCAGCTTTTGGAGCGGCAGCGAGTTCGGCAATTTTTGCTTCGCCCAAAACTTTCAGCAGCGAAGATGTCGTTTCCGCTTCGCCGATTTTGATCCACGCCAACGCGCCCGCGCCGTAACGCTTGACGAATTCCTGCAAATCGTCCAACTGTTTGCGCGAATAATCGGCTTTGCCTTTGACGACAATACATTTTATCTCGCCTTTGTTTTCCAAAACCGACACGAACGGCGCAAAATCGGTGTTTTTTAGGTTTTCGGACAAATCAGCGAGTTCCATTTCAAAACGCAAATCCGGTTTATCGCTTCCGTATCGCCTCATAGCTTCGGCGTAAGTCATTCGCGGAAACTGCGCGGGCAATTCGACATCAATCAGACGCAAAACGCTCGAAAACATTCCTTCGATGACGCGATAAACTATTTCCTGATTGGCGAAACTCATTTCAACGTCCAACTGCGTAAATTCCGGCTGACGGTCGGCGCGTAAATCTTCATCGCGGAAACAGCGGGCGATTTGGTAATATTTATCGAAACCGGAAATCATACAAAGCTGTTTCAAAATCTGCGGCGACTGCGGCAGCGCGAAGAATTTGCTCGTGTGAATGCGCGACGGAACGATAAAATCGCGCGCGCCTTCGGGCGTAGATTTCAGCAGAATCGGCGTTTCGATTTCGATAAAATCCAAACCGTCCATATATTCGCGGATTTTGCCGACGGCTTTCGCCCGCATCCGAATATTGTGCTGCAATTTCGGTCGGCGTAAATCCAAATAACGATATTTCAGGCGCGTGTCTTCGCTCGCAAGGTTTTCCGAACCGGCGACTTCGAGCTGAAACGGCGGCGTTTTCGCGTCGTTCAAAATCAAAAGTTCGCTCACCTTTATTTCAACATCGCCGGTCGCCAGCTTCGCGTTGTGCGTTCCTTCGTCACGCGCCGTGACTTCGCCAAGGACTGCAACGACAAATTCGCCGCGCAGATTTTTCGCTTTTGAATGCGCTTCCGGCGAGTCTTCTTCGCTGACGACGATTTGCGTCACGCCGTCGCGGTCGCGCAAATCAATAAACGTAAAAATGCCGAAGTCGCGTTTTTTCGCCACCCAGCCCATCAAAACAACCTGTTCGCCGATATTCGATTCGCGCAGTTTGCCGCACGAATGAGTCTTTTCCAAGTTTCCTAAAACATCCAACATAATTTAGTGAATAGTGAACAGTGAATAGTGAATAGTGAAATCTGTAATTTTTCACTTTTCGTTATTCGTTTTTCACTTTATTTGTAAAATAAAAAACGCCTTTCGATTTGCGACAAACGAAAGGCGGAACGCTGTAATTTTGCGCTCGCGCCAATCAATTATTATCGTCGTTAAACCGAACTGCGTTCATAAAAAACTTATAAAAAATTTAAAAGTAAAACCGTGCAAAATAATACAAGATAGGTGCGCTGAAAAGCAAACTGTCCAATCTGTCAAGCAGTCCGCCGTGTCCAGGCAGAATGTTCGCCGCGTCTTTGACGTTTGAGCCGCGCTTCATCGCGCTTTCCGCCAAATCGCCGATAATGCCGACAACCGTTAAAACAATCGCCAGCGGAATCGAAAATTTAACGGGCAATTCCGGGAAAAACCAGAAAGACGCGACGGCAGCAAAAATTGAACTTAGAACGAGTCCACCAACTGCACCTTCCCACGTTTTATTCGGTGAAACTTTCGGAATAAGTTTGCGTTTACCGAAATTTTTTCCGACATAATACGCGCCGACATCCGCGCCCATTCCGACTAGAAAGAAAAAGGCGAGCAGTTTTGTCGAAAGATGCGGCACGAGCGTATTTTCAAAACCGACGCGCATCGCAATAATAAAACCGCCGAGAAAAACGACATATAAAACGCCCAAAACCGTCACGCCGACACCCGTCAGCATTTTCGAGAAATCCGCCTGAAAGCGAAACATCTGCGTAATCAAAACCGCAATCAAAAACAGCGCAAGCGTGAGAATTAGTAATTCGGGAGCTTTCGCCGGCGCGTCAAAAAGAAACGCGACGAAAAACGTCGCCGCGCCCAAATAAGCAATTGAAGCATCGGCTTTCAGTTCGAGTTTTTTCGTAAAAGTGAAAAATTCAAAAAGTCCCGCGCTCAAAGCCAACGCCGCAATCACGAGAAAAAGCCAATTCGCCGCCGCGTAATCGGGCAGAAAATACGGCAAAACGATTGATAAAATCAAAACCGGAAGCGCGACGAGCGCGGTCAGCAACCTGCTATTCATAATGATTAATTTATTCCGCCGAAGCGACGTTCGCGCTGTTGAAAATCAAGAATCGCTTTGAAAATTTCCGCGCGGCGAAAGTCCGGGAAAAGCGTCGGCGTGACGTAAATTTCGCTGTAAGCCAACTGCCATAATAGAAAATTGGAAATACGAAACTCGCCGCTCGTGCGAATCAGCAAATCAACTTCAGGCAATCCGTGCGTATAAAGATTTCTTTCAATATCCGCTTCGGTCAAATTTTCTATCGAATCTCCGTTTTTTTGCAGAAATTCGATGGCTTTTTTGACGGCTTCTGTAATCTCGGCGCGTCCGCCGTAATTGAGTGCGACGCTCAAAACGGTTCCCGTATTTTCGGCAGTATATTTCATCGCGGCGGCGAGTTCTTTTTGCAGTTCCGCCGAAAGACCTTCGATTTTCCCGATTGCCTGAAAACGAATGTTGTTTTTGTGAACGGTTTTCAATTCCTTTTTCAGATAAAGTTTGAGCATCTGCATCAAACCGGAAACTTCCGTTTCGGGACGCTTCCAGTTTTCGGTCGAAAAAGCGTAAAGCGTGACGGCTTTGATTTGCAGACGCGCGCACGTATCTAAAATCGCGCGAACAGATTCCGCTCCGGCTCGATGTCCGAAAATACGCGGCTTTCCGCGCTGTTTTGCCCAACGCCCGTTGCCGTCCATAATCACCGCAATGTGCTGCGGCAGACGCGCAAAATCAATTTTCGCAAGCATCTCCGCTTCTTCCGAATTCGATTCAACGACTTTGGCAAAATTTTCGAGCATCGCTACAGTTTATCGCAAAATCCTTTTTTCCACGTCAACAATCGCCGAACGGTTTATAACGCCATAAATATGCGGGTAAATTTCGCCGCCTGTCGAAGGCTCGGCAATAAATCCCGCAATCAGCAAATGTGGATTGATGTGCAGAATGAAAACGCTTCGGGCATTTTTGTAATATCGCTCCAGAACGCTTTCGAGCTGGTTTCGATAACTACAATGAATAAAGCCTTCCGTTTGCAGACTCTCGGCTTCGTATTCGTATTCGTCTTTGTAATTCTCCCAGACTTCGGGCGTAACGATGTGATAAATAATCATTTGGATTTTTCAACCGCCGATTGTAACTCAAGAAACTTTTCGCGCACATATGGATCGAGTTTTTCGACAAAATCCGCCGATAAATTTTTTATTTTTATCAATTCCTGCACGTCCGCCAAATCTTTAAGACGATGCGGCGCGGTCATTCCCGACGCGAGTTTGAGTTCGATCAGCTTTTCTAAGGTCAAAGTTTTAATGCCTTCGATTTCTATTTGATGTTCGTTCGGATGCGGAAAAACGACCGCCTTCGGCTTTCCGTCGCCCGGAAATTCACCTGCCGTGATAATTTCAATAGTGACGTTTTCCTGAGTTGTTCTAAATTTTTTCGTCGCGCCTTCAAATGCCGGACGATAGCCTAAACCGACCAATTCATTTTGAAATTTTTCTAAACCATCGCGGGTTAAAAGCAAATCAATATCTTCGGTAAAACGCCGATAACCGTGTTGATTGAGCGCGACTGCGCCGATAACGCTGTAATCAATTCCGCTACTTTCCAAATCCTTTGCGACCCGGCGCAATGTTTCGTTAAGCGTTCCTTCCCCCATAAAAAATCGCAATCCTTCCTGATATGCCGAAACAGGAGAGGCAATTATTTGTTGAAAATCAACATTCTGCATAACTTTACGAACATATCTTTAATATTTGAAATAGGAACTGTAGCTCTGAGAATTTGCAAGTCGTTTCTCACTCATAATAAACCTTCATCAGCGTCAAACCGTTAGCCGGAGCGGTCGCGCCAGCTAAATTTCGGTCGCCGCCGACGATTGCCGTCTGAATTGTATCAAAATCCTTTTCGCCGCGCCCGACTTCGAGCAGAGTGCCGACAATCGAGCGCACCATATAACGCAAAAATCCGTCGCCCGTAACACGAAACTCAATGATCGAAGCGTTTGCCTGACTGCTCCAATACGATTCGA
>JALYQJ010000147.1 GCA_030855875.1 Acidobacteriota bacterium | reverse complement strand
CAGCACGTTTTCGCCGGACTTTATTCTTGGGACGAAAACCGGCAGCGTTACTATCAAATGCTTTATTATTCCGATTTGGACGAAAAATGGCTGCGCGAATCTTTGACCGGCTGCCGCAACATCGAAGCGTGTATGGCACTTTTCGGTTGGGATAGATTTAACGCCAGACTTTCGGCGAACGCGCGTCCGCTGACGCAGCCCGAAGTCGAAGCGGAAGTGCAAAACTTCGCCCGTTTTTCTCGTGAATTCAACGCGGAAGCAGCGCAAAATCCGCTGTTGTCTTATGTCGTCGTTTACGCGGAAGCAAACGATAAAATGGAAAACTTAAATCGTTGGTATCAGCTCGACGCGGGTGAAAATCTCGGAAAATACAAACTCTACCGCGTAAAATTGAGAGAAAATTAAATCGCTCCGAATTACAAAACAATTATTTACACGCAAAAAAAGACCGCCTGATTTCAGCGGTCTTCAAATAATATTACTAATAAAAATATAATTGCTAGATTTATGCGGCGAGAAGATCGTTCGACGTTTCGGCGAAAACTCTTCTGCCGTTTAATGCGTCGTCAATTATTTCCCGAACTGCGGAAGCATCCGGGTTAACGTCCATTCGGGCGCAGGCGCGAAGATGTCGGATGATTCCTTCGGTTGCGATTTCTACTGTCGGACCTGATAATTTTGCAAAACGACGTGCTTGAATATGATCAATCTGCAAAATTCTTTCTTGTAATGTCATTGCTTTAGTTGCTGCCACTATTTATTCTCCCTCCAAAAATTTTTCCCCGTGTTCTTCGGTCATCGCTGTTTTTGACAACAAAAAAACCTGAAAAGTAAAAAATACTAACTTTCCCAAAAATAGTTATTTGAACCTTTCAACCTGAAAGTTACTGTAAATAAATCGCTCGTCGGTTAGCGTTTCAACTTTTGTAAGAGAATCTTAACAAAAAGTTAAGTCTTTGTCACTACTTTTTTTTCCGTTTTGTGATTTTTTTCTCAAATCTTAAAAAAGGCGAAAAAAGACCGGCAAACTTGCGGTTTGCCGGTCTTCCGAAAACTAAAAAATCAATCAATTAATTTTCGCCGACGGCATCTTTCATCGCTTTGCCGAGACGAAATTTAACGGTTGTTTTGGCAGGAATTGCAATTGGTTTGCCGGTCGCCGGATTGCGACCTTCACGCGCTTTTCGCGTGGCTTTAACCAATTTTCCGAAACCCGGAAGCGTAAATTCGCCGTTCTTGGTCACTTCGCTTGCCGCGAGGCTCGCCAAAGCGTCGAACATACTTTTTACTTCGGTTTTCTTTAATCCCGATTTTTCCGCCAGTTCATTGACGATTTCCGTCTGTGTCAGACGTTTTGTTGCTGCTGGTGCTTTTGTTGCCATAATTTTATTCTATCCTCCAAATTTTAGTGAAATATTAAAAATATATTGTTCTGCAAGATTTGTTTATTCCGCAAATCGAATGCGGCGGATAAACCAATCAAAAAAATTGGTCGGGGCGAGATGATTCGAACATCCGACCTCTCGGTCCCAAACCGAGCGCACTACCAGGCTGTGCTACGCCCCGCCTTATTTCAGTTTCACACAAGAAACACTATCAAGTGCCGAATTTTACAGGCGAAAAACGTGCGGGTCAAGTCAAACAGCGATAAAATCACGTAAATACCGAATTATTTTTACTAAAGCCCGTGCGCGATGGCTGATTTTTCGCTTCACCGGCTCGGAAAGTTCGCCGAAAGTTTGATCAAAACCGGACGGAGTAAACACCGGATCATAGCCGAAACCATTTCGTCCGCGCGGCTCAAAAGCAATTTCTCCTTCACAATAATCTTCAGCCGTAAAGATTATTTCGCCGTTTCCGTTGGCAATCGCAATCGCACAAACAAAACGCGCCCGACGATCATCATTCCCTGATCGGCTGATTTCATTGAGAAGTTTTTCGATTCTCGTTTCGTCGCTCGCGGTTTCGCCCGCATATCTGGCAGAGTAAATTCCGGGTGCGCCGCCGAGCGCGGCAACTTCCAAACCGGAATCATCCGCCAGCGCGAAAATTCCGGTTTGACGCGCGTAGCTTTCCGCTTTGAGTGCTGAGTTTTCGATAAACGTCGCGCCGGTTTCTTCGGCTTCGACAATATTCGGGAAATCTTTCAAATTTAATAATTCAACCGGCAAATCGGCGAGAAGGTTTTTTAATTCCAAAACTTTTCCGCTATTTTTAGTCGCAATCAAAATCTGAAAATTGTTTTCTGTCATTTGTTTTTAGCTTGAAACCAAATAAGGAAGAACGAAATATACAGCGAATAATTTCAAATTACAACAAAGTCGAAAATCATCAAAAACCGAATATTCGGTAGATTGACTTTTTTTATTGCCAAAAACGGCTCGCACAATGTATAAATTAAGTAGCGGATTGATTTCCGCGAAACTCGCCGCCGACATATTTCTTGAAAAGGTAATCCCGTCTTGGAAGCTGTTATAACTCAAATTTCATCATATAAAAACGCCGGAGCATCCGCGCCGAATACTGCTGCCGCCGATTCTTTCGCGCCGGTTTCCGCTGTGCCGGATTCGCGTGATGCGGCGTTTGAGCTTGGACTTTGGCTTTCCGGGCTGGAAAGTTTTTTGAATATTCGCAATCATTCGTTCGCCGACGAAAATCGTTCGGCAGCGGCTTCGCGTGATTGGACAAAGGAATTTCGTCTGACATATTCGACGCTTTTGCTCTGCTCGAAACTGAATTTTCAGGTCGGCAAAACTTTACGAAAAAACATTCCGCCGGTTGAAAGTGGCGGAAAAGACGAACTGGAAGATTACGACGCGGCAGACAATGAATCTGAAATTACGGCAGAAGACGTTCACAAACTTTCGATGACATTGAAGGATTCGATTTTGCTTAACGAAAGTTTGCTTCGCGCCGCGCCGCTCAGATTCGGCGAATGGACGGCGTGGAGCGCGTTTTTGGGCGAACGTCTAGAATCCACCGACGGTTTTGAAAAATTGGTAAGAATGGCGGAAAAATCGGGCGAGGAATTTTTGCCCGAAATACTGCGAAAACTTCTCGAAAGCCGCTCTTTTGGCGGACAAACTGATTTGCAGAGCATTCTGCCGCGTTTCGCCGTAATCTTAAAATGGCTCAGCGTCGTCGAAAGAATGCTCGAAAA
>JALYQJ010000116.1 GCA_030855875.1 Acidobacteriota bacterium | reverse complement strand
ACGAATGATTTCGCCGCCGTCGGGAAACCGCGCATCGAAGCCGTTTGTCTGACCGAATACGACCGCACTTTTAATCTTCCCGCCGCGTTTCGACCCGAATTGGAAAACAACGTGCTGGCGCAGGTTTTTGCCGAAAGCGGCATTCTGAACTGCCGTCTGACAGAAAGCGAAAGATATTCGCACCTGACCTATTTTTTTAACGGCGGCGCGGAAAATGAAAGCAGCTGCGAACAGCGCATTTCGGTTCAATCGCCGAAACCGGCGGTTTACGAATCACAGCCGGAAACGAGCAGCTTTAAAGTTACAGATAAATTTCTGCGTAGTTTGGACGCGGGCGAAAACGACGTTTTTATAATAAATCTGCCCGCTTCGGATTTAGTCGCGCAAACCGGAAATCTGGAAAAAACAATCGAATCCGTTCAGTTTGTAGATTCTTGTCTGGGCGGCATTTTAGAGAAAATACGCGAACTGAAAGGCGTGGCGTTAATCACTTCATCACACGCCGGATGCGAAGAAATGGCGGATTTGCTGACCGGCGAACCGAATTCGCAGCCGACGACAAATCCTGTGCCGTTTCACTTGATCCTCGAACAATCAAGCGGCTTGCGGCTTCGTGAAGGCGGTGCGCTCGAAGATGTCGCGCCGACGATTCTCGGAATTCTCGGAATTAAAAAGCCCGAAGAAATGACGGGCAGAGATTTGAGGTTAGGGAGTTGAATACGAAAATTATGATTAAGGAAATTCGATACAAAAATTTTAAAGCCTTACGTGAAACAACCTTGCCGCTTGGGCGTTTCACTCTGATTGTTGGCGCGAACGGAACCGGAAAGACATCTGCGATTAATGCTTTAAATATAATTATAAAACCAAGTTCTTTTTCTTGGAGAGAAATTGTTTCAGTCAACAATATTGGCAAAGATGAACCAATAGAAATTGAAATTCAGACTGAAATAAGCAGACATAAATTTGTTTGGAGAGTAAATGCAGAACAAGGTCAAGAGGTTGACACGCCTGAAGATTTCAACAGTCAAATAAGAAAGCAGATTCACGAGATTAAAATTAATAACTTTAGTGACTTTAAAGTTTTTAGTTTTGATTCAGATAAAATTGCAGAGTCGGTTTCTGTTAGTCCCAATAGCGAATTAAATAAAAATGGAAAAGGATTAGCCGGAGTTTTAGACCAACTTCGTGATAGCGAGCCTGAAAAGTTTGAAGAATTAAATAATGAGCTAAACAGATGGTTTCCAGAATATGACAGAATTCTTTTTGAGGTTCCGGCTGAAGGGAAAAAGACTTTTTTGCTTAGAACAGTTTTAGGAAAGCACAAAATCAAAGCAGAAGATCTTTCAGACGGAACTCGATTAGCATTGGCTTATTTAACAATTTCATATTTGCCAAATCCACCGAAAATCGTTGCTTTTGAAGAACCTGAAAAGGGAATTCATCCACGTCTTTTACGGGAAATTCAGGATGCGATGTATCGGCTCGCTTACCCGGAAAATTATGGCGAAAACCGTGAACCCGTGCAGGTTATCGCTACGACTCATTCACCGTATTTGCTCGATTTGTACAAAGAAAATCCTGAAGAAATAGTGATTGCTAATAAAGACAGAAATGGCGTTCATTTTGAAAGATTGATTGATAAACCGCATTACGAAGAAGTTTTGCAAGACGCACCTTTAGGTGAAATTTGGTATAGCGGCGTTCTTGGCGGCGTTCCCGCGCAAATATGAAAATTGCCTTCTTCAGCGAGTCAGTTGCGGATGAATCCGCGCTTAGAATTTTGGTTGTGGGAATTCTGAATGAAGAAATTGAACAAACTAATTTGCCAAATAGATTGCAATATCGAAGTTCAACTCAACTTGACCGAGATTTATCGGCAGTAATTAAAGCCGTTGATTATAATTCGGATGCCGATGCTTTGGTCGTCGTATCGGATTCAGACGACTCGCCCGTTCATACAATCGAACACGAAGAAAACCGGATTGAAAAATGTCGTTTATGTCAACTGCGAAAGGCGGTCGCAGATACACTTTCAGTTCTTCGTCCGGTTGCGGGAAAGGATATAATCAAAGTTGCAGTCGGTGTTCCGGTTCCGGCAATAGAGGCTTGGTATTTATTTGGAAGAAATCCGCAGCTTTTTGAAGCAACTTGGATGCGTCAGCAAAACGGTGAAAAAATTGACTACGACCGAAAAAAAATTAAAAGAAGAAATTTATGGCACGAATCGCCCGTCATTAGAATCGGAAACAAGACGCGTAGTTATCGAATCAGAAAGAATCGTTGAAAACAGATTGCTCGAAGACCTCGAAAGAGCATTTCCTTTTGGTTTTGGAAGTTTAATTAATGAAGTTGGAAGTTTTAAAGTTTTAATCATTACTCTTGTTTTAATTTTCACGAGCTGTTTTTCAAAGCAGGCAGCCGAAAATTCTACAGATGCGTCGCTCGTTTTTCCTGATTCCGCCGAATCTTCGGTTGAAATTCCCGCGCCGAATATTAATCTCGCCAATCCGCTCGTCGTTTCGCAAAAGCCGGAAGACGTGGCGATGTGCGCTGAAATAAACGAAAAAATCGAAAAAAGTTCTTCGAGTAATGCGCGTTGGGGCGTTTTCGCCGTTAGTTTGAACGACGGGCGCGTTTTATGTTCGCGCGACGGGCGCAAACTTTTTAATCCGGCTTCGATTCAAAAAACTTTGACGGCAATCGTCGGTTTGGACAAACTCGGCGCGGATTTCCGCTGGAAAACTTCCGTCTACGCCGAAAACGAAATTGATGCGGACGGCAATTTAAACGGCGATTTGATTATTTACGGCGAAGGCGCGGCGGATTTTGACACCGCCGCGCTCGAAAATTTGATCGGACAACTGCAAGCCAAAGGTTTGAAAAAAGTGTCGGGAAACGTCGTCGGCGACAGCAGTTATTTTCGCGGTGACGCAATCGGCGACGGTTGGACGTGGAACGAATTGCAATGGTATTACGGCGCGGAAGCGAGCGCGCTTTCGTTCAATGAAAATCAGGCTTTTATCAACGTCGAAAACGGTGTTGGCAAAGCGACGACCGATTATTTGCAGGTGACGGTCGGCAATCCGACACCGATTATCAATTCCAAAAAAGAAGAAAAATACGAAGCGGGCGGCATCAAGCGCGGGCTTGACGACAATAATTTTTACGTTTGGGGAACCGTGAAAAACTTCGGCGCGCGCGTTTCAGTTCACGATCCGGCTGGACTTGTCGCAAAAAATCTCAAAGAATCATTGGAGAAAAAAGGAATTACAATCGGCGGCGAAGCAAGTTCGCGCGATTGGAAATCGGCGGACGCGCTCGATGCTGAAAAAGTGCGGGAATTAGCTTCGGTGCAGAGTCAAACGCTGATGGAAATCGTCAAACGAATGAACAAACATTCGGTTAATCTTCACGCCGAATTGATTTTGCGGACAATCGGCAAGCGTTTCGGCACGGAAGTTCCGGGCGACATACAGCTTCCGCAAAACGTGCGCGGCGACGATACGGCGGGCGCGGCGGTCGTGAAAAAGTGGCTTTTGCAGCATAATATCGCCGCTGATGAAGTGCAGATTTCCGACGGTTCAGGTCTTTCGCGGCTTGATTTCGTCACACCGGAATCTTTCGCCAAAGCCTTTATCTACGCCGCGCAAAGCGATTACGCGCAGGCGTTTACCGATTCGCTGCCGATTGCCGCGACTGACGGAACTTTAGGCGGACGTTTCGGCAAAGCGAAGGGAAAAGTGCTGGCGAAAACCGGCACGATAACCTACGTCAACTCGCTCGCCGGATACGCCGAAAGACAAAACGGCGAAGTCATTACGTTTGCCGTCATGGTCAACAACGAAACGCGAAAAAAAAGCGGTGCGGTCGGTATTATTGATTCGATTGTGCTGAAACTACTCGGCGAAGCGGACGAGAAAGATAAAACGGCGGACAATTCCAAAAATAGCAATCAAAACGCGAACGCGAATGAAAACGCGAATAAATTGAATTTTGTGATTGAAAGTCAAAAGAAAAAATAGCAAAAAAATAGCAAAAAAATCAGCGGAAAAAAAAGCCCATAAAAAAGAAGAGCCAGAAGAAAATCATCAAAAACAGAGGCGCGATCATCGCCAGCAAACAGCCGACGTTAGCCCACGATTCCTGATTCCACGTATATGGCGCGGGACAGTGCGGGCAAAACTCTTTTTTCGCAAAAAACGGACGCTTGCAGGTCTGACAAATTTTCAGATTCACAAGAAAATAATAGCAAAATTGAGTTGAAAATCTTAGTGAATTTGTTCGCGGTTCAGCGAAAAATTCGTTTCAACCGATTTTCGCGCAAATGACTTTTCGCGCCGTCCGTGTTAATCTTTTTTTCCTTTAAATCTTATTTACAAACGAGGAATTTCACGCATTTATGGTTGAAGAATTTATATTCGACAATACGGAAG
>JALYQJ010000108.1 GCA_030855875.1 Acidobacteriota bacterium | reverse complement strand
CGCGTTCGCTTGCGCTCGTCGGCGGAAAAGACGAAACGATTCGTCAGGCATTGCGGCGCGGACTCGAATTTCTGGAAAAACGCGCACCGGACGCGAACGATTCGTTTGTTCTGGCGAATACGGCATTGGCAGCGACGGAAATCGGCGACGCGGCGACGGCGCGGAAAACTCTGGAAAAATTGCGTGAGCAGGCGGAAGCAGAAAAGAATTCGTCGTATTGGAAAACCCCGAACACGCCGTTTTACGGCTGGGGAAAACCGGCGGAAATCGAAACTACCGCTCTCGTAGTGCAGGCGTTTCTCAAGTTCAAAATTCAAAATTCAAAATTCAAAATTGAAGATCAAAAAGTGAAAGACGAAGATTTAATTTCCAAAGGAGTGCTGTTTTTGCTCGAAAATAAAGATAAATTCGGCGTTTGGCATTCGACGCAAACGACCGTTAATGTGCTTGACACGCTCGTTTTACTGCAAAAAGCGCAAACGAACGAAGCGCGAAACGGCGGCGAAAAAATCGAAATTTACATCAACGGCGCGAAGGCGCAGGAATTTATCGTTTCGGGCGAAGGCTTGAATAATCTGTTCATTTTCGACGCTTCGGCGTTTGTCAATCAGACGGATAATCGAATCGAAATTAAAAGCGCGGGCAACCGGAATTTGACGATGACGCAGATTGTTTCGCTTTTTTACGTGAACTGGGAAAAATGGGGAAAAACGGAAGTTGATTCGCGTTACTTTGATTTAAAAGTTGATTACGACAAAACCGAAGCGAAAATCGGCGAGGAAATCGTCGGCAGTGTTTTTGTCGAAAGTAAAAACAACCGCCGAGCGATGATTTTGACGGAAATCGGTTTGCCGCCGGGCGCGGACGTTGACCGCGCCTCTTTGGAAAAAGCCAAAACCGAAGAAAAGTTCAGCAGTTACGACGTTTTGCCGGACAAAATAGTCGTTTATTCGTGGACGAATTCCGCACCGATGAATTTCAAATTCAAATTTCGCCCGCGTTTCGGAATGAACGCGCAAACCGCGCCGTCAATTGTTTACGATTATTATAACGAGCAGGCGCGGACGACGATTGCGCCGGTAAAGTTTTTAGTAAAATAAGAATCATTTACTGAGCGGCACAACAAATGCTTTTACAAAATAATTGCCTAACTCATTGATATAACAGGAATGTGTCAAAAAATGCGGATAAATGAACAATAAATTTTCAGATCATTTTCTAAAATCTATAAATATTTCGACAATATTTTTAACCTCTTTCGAGATTACCCGACATCGGATTGAGCCTGTCGTTTGGAAAGATTGAAAAAATATTGATAATTTTTTTATAAATTGTGTAAAACTTTAGACATTAGTTGACAAAAAGTTAATAAGAAATTTATCCAAATCGAAAATAAGATAATTCTTCAACATTTGTAATATCAATGGTTTGCATTGGTTGTCGAAATGCAGTTCGGAGATTATGCAAACCGCAGGCAATCTTCGTCACGACATCCGATATATTTTCTGCGCGTCAATCTTTAACTCGTCTTTGACAATCCGACATCGCTTAATTTCGCTGATAACATTATTTGTATATCAAAAGGTGTTTGAATAGCCGGCGCGTGATGAAGAATTCGGCAAACGCGCCGAAATTGTTTGGATGGCGCGGCTTGCGACTGATGATGAAAAGGCTGACGATGAAAAATCGCGGTATTTTTGTCAGTTATCGAAACTTACCCGGGGCGACGAACGTAATTTCATCAAGAAGGCATTCAATTGGTCGCTTCGGCAAATCGGCAAATGCGGTTTGTTTTTGAATCAAACGGCTGTCGAAACTGCTGAAAAAATAAAGCTGCAAAACACAAAATCAGCGCGTTCGATTGACGGGGACGCTTTGCGCGAATTGAGAAACAAAAAAATCAGGAGAGAATTTTAAACAAATTAGATTTGTGCCGTTAATAGTCGTGTAAAAGCAGCACACAGGCTATAGTTATGGTAAATTTCTGTCAAGGTTTAAAGGAATTAACGTA
>JALYQJ010000099.1 GCA_030855875.1 Acidobacteriota bacterium | reverse complement strand
GACGTTATTAAAATTCCCATCGCGGCAAAAATAACCATTGTTGTCGGAAGCGCGACGGTTTGCCCGACAACCTGCTCGCGCTGGCTTTTTCCGAAGCGTGTAAAGTCCGGCATATTCAAACTCAAAGTCGCCCAAAAGCCAATCATCGCCGTCAGACTCGGAATAAAAATCTTCCAAAACTCGCCCGCCGTTTGAAACTTTCCGGGTTCATCTAATAAAAATCCAACGCCGCCCGCTTGATACAAAATCCACGCGAGCAAAATCGCCGTCATTATTAAAACAAACGGCGCAGCCCAATTTTCGACGTGCCGCAGCAAATCCATTCCGCGATAAATAATAAAGATATTCATCGCCCAGAAAATCAAAAACGAAAGCCATTCGGTCGGCGCGTGTCCGCCGATTGCGCCGCCGAGCAAAGTTTGCCAATTCGGAATTATCGCGGATAAAAATATGTGAATCGCCTGTCCGCCGATCCACGCCTGAATTCCGAACCAGCCGCACGCGACAATCGCCCGCATCAACGCCGGAAGATTCGACCCGATTGTCCCGTAAGCCGCCCGCGCGAAAACCGGAAACGGAATGCCGTATTTTGTTCCCGGATGCGAATTAAGCAGAATCGGCGCGAGAACAATCACGTTGCCCAAAAGAATTGTCAGCAAAGCCTGCCACCAATTCATTCCCGCCGCAATCAAACCCGAAGCCATCATATAAGTCGGAATGCAATGCGCCATCGAAATCCACAACGCGGCGTAGTTATACGTCGTCCAATTGCGCTTTTCAATCGGCACGGGCGCAAGGTCTTCGTTGTAAAGCGGAGATTTTTCGATTTCCCGCAACGCTTCCGTTTGCAGTTCAACCCGTCCGTCGGCGTGTTGGATTGTTTCGGTATTTGACATAATTATTCGATCTTGCAATTGCTTTTAAGAGCAGCAGTCCGTTTCTCTATACTTCGCTAATCAAAGCCAGCAAATCGTCAGCCGACAATTTACCGCTCGAATCCGTGCCGTCGAGCAGACTGTCAGCCAGATCGCGTTTGGTCTCGTGGAGTTTCAGGATTTTTTCCTCGACCGTATTTTCCGTTACCAGACGATAAACGGTGACGGGACGCTGTTGTCCGATGCGGTGAACGCGGTCGGTCGCCTGATCTTCGACCGCCGGATTCCACCACGGGTCGAGGTGAATAACGTAATCCGCCGCCGTCAGATTCAAACCCGTTCCGCCCGCTTTGAGGCTAATCAAAAATATCTCGCCGTCGCCGCGCTGGAAAGCGTCAATGCGTTCCTGCCGGATGTGCGGCGGTGTGCTTCCGTCCAAATAATGATACGAAACGCCTTTATCCTGCAAGTATTTTTCGACAATTTTGAGATGTTTGACGAATTGACTGAAAACCAACGCTTTGTGTTTGTTTTCCAAAAGCTCTTCCAGTGTTTCGCCGAATAATTCGAGTTTGCTGCTGCCGAGCGGAATGTCTTCGCTGACCAGTTTCGGATGACAACACGCCAATCTTAACCTTGTTAATTCAGCTAAAATTCGGAATCGTTTATCTTTTGCTTCGCCGCCGGTCGCTTCGATTTTTTCCAACGCTTCGCGGCGAATCGCTTCGTAAAATGCGCGTTCTTCCGGTGACATTTCGACCGTTAAAACTATTTCGGTTTTCGCAGGTAAATCGTCCAAAACCTGATTTTTACGCCGCCGCAAAACGAACGGCTTGATTAATCTTTGCAGAGTCTTCCGCGCCGCTTCGTCTTTATTTTTTTCAATCGGCAGCGCGAATTTCTCGTTAAAAAACTCGTGGTTTCCGAGCAAGCCCGGATTAGTGAAATTGAACAAATTCCAGAGTTCGCCAAGATGATTTTCAATCGGCGTGCCAGTCGTAATCAAACGAAAATCGCATTGCAAAGCCATCACGGTTTTTGATCGTTTGGTGTTGCGGTTTTTGATCGCCTGCGCTTCGTCCAAAACTATCGTGGCGAATTTACGATTTGTAAAAAGCTCTTCTTCCAGTTGCAAAAGGCTGTAACTCGTCACCAGCACGTCGTATTTTCCAAGGCTTTCGACCGTCGCTTTTCGGTCGCCGTCGCCGAAAATCTGAAATTTCAAAGTCGGCGCGAAACGTATCGCTTCTTTCACCCAATTGCGGCAAACGCTGACCGGAGCGACGACTAAAGCCGCGCCGTTTTCGGCTCTCTCGACCAAAACTGCCAAAGCCATCAGAGTTTTCCCCAAACCCATATCGTCCGCCAAACACGCGCCGACACCCCAATTTGCCAGCCTCGAAAGCCAAAAATAACCGTCGGTTTGATACGGACGGAATTCGGCTTCAAACGTCGCTGGCAATTCGGGAACGAATTTTTGCGCCGTTTTGAGTTTCGCCAGATGTTCCTTCCAAGCCTTATCCGCTTTGAAGTTTTCGAGTTCGCCGGAAAACTCCTCCAAAATTCCGCTTCGCAGATTGTGCAGACGATTTTTGTCGTCCATTACCGCACTGAGCGACTGCAAATGTTTTCGCAGTTTTTCCGTAATGGCGATAAATTGTCCGTCCGAAAGCTCGATAAAATTTTTCGTATTTTGACTCAAAAGCTGGGTCAATTCCTGCATCGAAAGAACTAAATCTTCGCTAACTTTTGCCTCGCCCGAAACTTCAAACCAGTTATTTTTACCTTTGACGGACATCGAAAGGTTCTCGAAACTGATGTTGCCGAGCAAGTTCAGTTTTTGTCCTTTTGTCCATTCGATGACGAGTTTTCCTTCTTTGCGCGGCGTTTCCATCTCCGACATCGCCGTCAAACATTCTTCGGCATCGGATAATTCCCACTCATAATTCTGACTTTCAAACTCCGCCAGAAACGGACAGGATTCTTCGATTTCATCGAGCAGTTGGCGTTCGTTTTTCAAATTGCGTTTGGTGCGCGTCCGCATTCCGTCAATGTCGGCGATAACTGATTCCGAGCCTTTGCCGGGTTTGAAATACGGCGGAACTTTGCCGAACGGTTTGACGAAAAATTCGAGATGAAAGCCTTCGCCGGTCGGCGTAATGAGCGCGTGAATGCGGTTTTCGGCTTCGACGAGCGGCAGATTTTCAAAGTGTTCTTCCAGATCGCTTTGAATCGCCAAGACGGTCGAAAGCGGCTGAATCGCCTTTAACAATCTTTCGCGCCCGATTGCCGGAATTTTTAGTTTGTTTTCCTTCAGCGAATTGGAAATATCTACGTGGTGTTTGGAAACTTCGATCACCTTGTAGCGGGTTTCGGTTTCCTTCTGCACGATCACGCCTTCGCCCGAAAATTTCGTATCGAACGAAAGTTCGAGATCGTCCTTGATTTCTTTGATAATCAACGCCGGTTCGCCCGCATCGAGCCGGACGCTGACACCCGGATTTTTGTGCGAAAATAAATACGGATGCCCGATTAGTGCCGAGAGAGATTTTTCCCAATCGAAATCGTATGAATAAGAGCCGTAAGAATAATAATCCTGATGCTTTCGCATCGCGTTTTTGACGACGAGACCGTCCTGTTCGGTCAGATTTTTGACATCGCGTTCAAAGAGTCTTTTGAGCGCGATGTTGCGCCCGTCCGTCCAGCCTTTTTTGCTGAATTTTTGTTCGACCGGCTGAATCTGTGTGCGCTCAAAATCCAACAGCCACGCAACTCGTGTTTCGTCAATTTTAGCGGTCGCTTCGCTTTTTACGCCCTGAACTTTTTCGGCAACCATCAGCAGAGTGTTGAGGGCGCGTTCCCAATCTTCGATCTTCGGGACGATGTTTCCGACCGCTTCAAAACCGAGTT
>JALYQJ010000091.1 GCA_030855875.1 Acidobacteriota bacterium | reverse complement strand
ATATTATTGTGCGTCATAGAAAATATTATGATAAATCTTTAATCTCAAATGCTCAAATTGACAGATGACACTGATATGGCTGAACATTAAATATTGTTTGATGTTTAATAGTAACCTGAGATTTTTATTTGAATTCTCGCAATAATATTTTCAATATTATGTTCAAGCAGTTTATTTACATAAGTGCGTCAAATCATCTATTTGCAGACGATAGCTGCAATAAATGAAATAAACATTGTAGTTTAAGGAAGTAAAAAATAAAGTTTTTAATGGTCAATTAAATTCAAATTAGGAGTTAAAAAGGAATCTGTGAAATCACTTCAATCGCGAGCAGTTAAACTAGGTCTGGAGAAGGGTTTAGATAATGAACTACAGCTTTTCAAAAATAAAAGAATAGGTTTGATATGTAATCAAGCATCGGTTGACCATAAATTTCGACATAGTGCCGATTTATTTTTTGAAAATTCTAATATTAATTTAGTTTCTCTATTTGGTCCACAGCATGGAATTCGCGGCGATGTGCAGGACAATATGGTTGAAACCCTGCATACGGTAGATAAAAAAACCGGACTACCGATTTTTTCTTTATATAGTGAAACGCGAACACCAACGGCGGAAATGCTTTCCGGCATTGATACTATTGTTTTCGACTTACAGGATGTCGGGTGTCGCGTCTATACATTTATTTACACGATGGCGAACGCAATGCGAGCCTGCGCCTCTAATGATAAGGAATTTATTGTTTTAGATCGCCCGAATCCAATCGGAGGAGAAAACGTCGAAGGAAATTGTTTAGAGAAGGGAAACGAATCGTTTGTCGGTCAATATCCTATACCGATGCGGCACGGATTGACGGTCGGCGAATTAGCTCAACTCTTTAATGAAGAATTCTCCATAAGTTGTGATTTGAAAGTGATTAGAATGGAGGGATGGCAGAGAGATCTATATCTTGATGAAACTGATTCACCCTGGGTTATGCCGTCACCGAATATACCTACACTCGAAACGGCAGTAGTATTTCCGGCAACCGTATATTTTGAGGGAACGCAGGTTTCCGAAGGGCGCGGAACGACGAAACCTTTTGAAATTGTCGGTGCGCCGTTTATTGAAACAGATAGATTTCAAAATGCTCTTGCAAAACTTGAACTTCCGGGGGTCATATTTAGAGAAATAAATTTTTTACCAACTTTTCAAAAACATAAAAATGAAGTTTGCGGCGGGGTTTTTTTACATATTACGGATAGAAAACAATTTAAGCCTGTTATCACCGGGATAGGCTTAATAAAAACTTTATATGAATTGTATTCAGAAGAATTTAATTGGAAGACTCCGCCATACGAATATGTTTATGATAGGAATCCGTTTGATGTAATTGCCGGAACGACTAAGACAAGAAAACAGATTGAAAGCGGTTTGAGTCTGGAAGAAATAGAACTTTCGTGGCTTAGTGACGTAACATTATTTCAGCAGACGCGAGCAAATTATCTAATGTATTGACTTAAGGTAATTTCGAGAATCCTGCAACCTGTTTATTAAGAATAGTTATAACATTTTTCATTATAATTCTTTCAATGTGTGAATGCCGACACTTAAGGTTATAATTTTAATTAATTAGAGAACAAAAAATGAACAATTTTTTTCTGATAGGACTTGTATCATGGTTTATGCCCGGAGTCGGACATATTTTAGAGGGACGTTTGAAACGCGGAATTATTACCGGAGTTGTTATCTGGTCGTTGTTTATTATTGCAGTTTTGAGCGGCGGCGCATATTATCCCGGATTTGAGTTTAAGGATGGTGCATTGCTATATCTTTTAAATATTTTTGCCCGTTTGGGTAATGGGTTAGGCGCACTCATAAGTTTTTGGCTGATGTCGAGTCCGCCGCCGAATATTGCTGCTTTGGCGACGTTTGAATACGGCGGCAGATTTTTGGAAATTGCCGGTCTTCTCAACTATCTGGCTGTTTTTGATGCGGTTGACATTCATCTTGGGAGGAAGAAATGATTCATTTTCTATATTTGGTCGGATTTGCTTTATTTGTTTCAATCGCCTTCGGAACTTTTTCCGGCGGTAGTTCAAGAGACAAATTCTTTTCTGGTTTAAAGACCTTCGCACAGTTTTTAGCCGTCAGTATAGTTTTAGCATGGATATTCTATTTCCTGCCGTGGTAAATAATTAATGAGTTTAATCGAAACTGAAGGGTTGATACTAAAAAGTTATAGTTTAGCCGAAGCCGACAAAATTGTTATTTTTCTCACTCAAAATCAAGGTTTAGTGCGCGGAGTCGCAAAAGGAGCTAAACGTCTGAAAAGCAAATATGGCGGAAGTCTCGAACCCTTTTCCGTCACTCATATAACTTATTTTCAAAAGGAAGAGAGGGAACTGGTAACAATTCGTGAATGCGAATTAATAAAATCATATTTTGAAACCGCGAGCGAACCCGTTTTTCTGCAAAAATTTTCATACATCGCCGAGTTGCTGACAGAATTCGCACCTCCTCACGATCCGAATGAAAGACTTTACAGAATGGTGAAAGTTTGTCTTGAGACCGCTTCGGAGCTAAACAAAAATCTCGAAAGCGTCGTGCTTTATTTTGAACTTTGGCTTTTGCGTTTAGGTGGGTATTTGCCGGATTGGAACAAATGCGACATTTGTAAACGATTGTTAAATGAAAGAGAGAAAACAAATTTACAAATTAATTTTCATCTGATTTGTTCTAATTGTTCAAAGTCAAAAAGTGACCGGCATATTTCACCGAATCAAAAGGAAATTTTTAATACCGCACAAAAGGTTTCACCATTAAAGTTTGCCGATTATACGAAAGACCGTTCGGCGGATGTTCGGGAAATTTCCGCTATTCTCAAAAAAATAATTTCTAACATACTTGGAAAAGAAGTTGTTGGGGAGAAAGTGTTATTCGCCGGCAATTGAAAAAAATGAAACGATTTAGTTGGCTCATCTCGAAGTATCTTTTGCAGGCAATCACACCTTATTTTATTTTCACATGGCTTTTAATCAGCGTTATTTTATTTGTTCAGCAGGCGAGTCGTTATTCTGACATTTTTTTTAGCGCGAATATTCCGGGGAGTTTGGTCTGGCAGTTAACCTTCGCGCTTGCTCCGAACGTCATCGCTTTTACCTGTCCGATGGCGATTTTGATCGGTGTTGTTATCGGGCTTTCCAGAATGCAGAGTGACAGTGAACTTGTCGCCATTCGTGCTGCCGGAATAGGGAATTTACAGATAACTCTGCCGATAGTAATTCTTGGAATATTACTTTCCTTTTTCGCATTTTTTATAAATCTGAAAGGCGTTCCGTTTGCCGCGCAAATTATTCGCAAAATCGCGGTTCAAACTGCCATCTATAAATTGGAATCGCCTATTGAACCCGGAGTTTTTAATACTGAAATCAATGGATTTACGATTTATGTGAAAGAAGGCGACACTCAAAATGGCACTTGGAAAAATATTTTTATTTACAATGAAGATGCGGTAAATAATACAGTGCGTCTGATAACCTCAAAAAATGGTCGAATAGATTTTAATGATGTATCCAATGAACTAGTTCTTGAAAACGCCATCATATCTACTTTGTCAACGCAAGCACCGCAAAATTCCAACGAAAAAAAAAAATCGCAACAATCGGAATATCCAGAAAAAAATGCGGGAAAAAATACCGAGAAAAATATTGAGAAATATGTTTCGGAAAATGTCGGGCAAGTGCGTTTGGCGATTCAGACAAAGCGCGGGGAACTGATTGATAAATTAAGCAAAAGCGAACAGACGGCGGAAGAGATGGGTCTGACCGAACTTTATCGTTATATACAGGGCAAGACGGGAAAGGAAAAAATCGAAGCGCAGGTTTTGTGGCAGAGACGAATACTTCTTTCGATAACGCCTCTTTTGTTCGCGCTTTTGGGAACCGGAATAATTTTGCGTTTTCGGCGGGCGGGCAGAGGCTTTGGAGTCTTTTTAGCATTAATTATTCTGGTTGGATATTATTTATTCGCACTTTTAGGCGAACAACTAGCGCGCACGGAAGCGTTAAGCGTTACGGCTGGCGCACTATTACCATTTTTGGTCAGTTGCGGATTAATTGTATGGTTATTTTCGGCTCAAAGAATTAACACAAAAAATTCACCATTCTCGTTTCTGTTGGAATATAAAAGGAAAAATTTTTCAAAGGAATCACATAAAATATCAAAGAAAAACTTTTCTACCGGATTGAAATCGAGAATGCTGGATTTTGATATTATTTCGAGTCTAATAAAATATTTATTTTTGACTTTGGGGTTTTTATCTTCGATATATTTGATATTCACGGCTTTTGAACTGTGGAAATTTGCCGGAACAATTGACAACGGGTTTTACATTTTACTGAAATATCTTTTTTTCCTTTTACCTTTTGTATACATACAACTCGTGCCATCGGCGTTGATGATTGCAACGCTCGCAACGTATGTTATCAAATCGCGCCAAAATGAAATCGTTACGTGGACAGCCGCCGGACAGAGTGTTTATCGTCTGCTTTTGCCCTGCTTTTTGTTTATGATATTGGTTGGTTTATTAAACTGGCAATTGCAGGAGAGAATTTTGCCGGAATCCAATCAACTGCAGGACGCATTACGAACACAAATTCGCAGTCGCGGAAAATTATCAAGTCGGGAAGGGAAGTTTTGGATTGCAGACGACAAACGAATATATTCATTTAATATCGAAGGAAACACGAATTCATCCGTCAGCAGAGTAAAAAATTTGTCCGTCTATGATTTTTCAGAAGTTGACTCAAAACTGCAAACGATTTACCGAATTCCCAAAGCCGTCTGGGATGAAAACAGCATACGGTTTGAAGTTGAAGCAGAAAAAATCAGTCTGACGGACGGACAAATTATCAATCAAACTCTAAACGGCGGAGAGATTGCCGAAAATACAAATCCTTTTAACGGATTGTATAAAAACCCTTCGCATCTGAACACTTCTAAAACAAAAGAACTATTGGAAAAAAGCGAATCGGAAATTGAGCGGAAAAATTATGCAATCGCGCTGGAAAAGAAACAAACGACACCGTTTATGCCATTTATAATAACTTTATTTACCGCCCCTTTCGCACTTTCATTGAGTCGAAAAGGGAAGGCGGTAACGGTCGGCTATGCCGTCGGGATGTGGCTTTTGTTTATCGGAATGATGAGTATTTTTGAACAATTCGGATTAAACGGATATCTCTCGCCGTTTTTCGCCGTTTGGAGTCCGCTCTTCGCTTTTTCGTTGTTCGGCGTTTATTTGCTTACCAAAGTCAAAACATAAAGCATTTAGTAAAAAAAGGATGTGCGATAATTATCGCACATCCTTTTTTTACTAAATTTCCGATAGTTTTAGTCGAAAAAATTAATCAAATTAAGTTCCGGTTTCCCACGATGACATATATTCGAGCATTTCCGGTGTCAGGATATCAATAGAAACGCCCATCGCGCGTAGTTTTAAGGAAGCGATTTCCTGATCAACTTCGGCGGGCAGAACGTGAACGCCCGCGCCCAATTTGCCTTGTTCCTTAACCAGATACTCAGCCGATAACGCTTGATTGGCAAAGCTCATATCCATGACACTTGCGGGATGACCTTCGGCGGCGGCTAGATTGATTAAGCGACCTTCGCCTAAAACGATAACGCTTTTGCTGCCGTCGTTGAAAGTGTATTCTTCGACAAACGGGCGACGCGAAACCGGTGCGGAACTCATCTCGCGTAGAGCCTCTAAATTCAATTCCAGATCAAAGTGACCACTGTTGCAAACCATCGCGCCGGCTTTCATCGCTTCAAAATGTTCTTTATCAATGACGTGACGATTCCCGGTCACGGTGACAAAAATATCGCCGACTTTAACAGCTTCCTTCATCGGTAACACGCGAAAACCGTCCATTACCGCTTCAATCGCTTTGATCGGATCAATTTCGGTGATGACGACGTTTGCGCCCATTCCGCGCGCCCGCATCGCAACGCCTTTTCCGCACCACCCGTAACCGACGACGACTAAATTTTTACCGGCTAATAAAATATTTGTTGCACGGATGATTCCATCGAGCGTTGATTGTCCGGTACCGTAACGATTATCAAAGAAATGTTTTGTTTGCGCGTCATTCACCGCAATCGAAGGAAATGTTAAAACGCCCGCTTTCTGCATCGCTTTCAGGCGAACGATTCCGGTCGTCGTTTCTTCGGTCGAACCGATAATACTTTCGCTCAATTCCTTTTTTTCTTTGAGCATCGTGGCAACAACATCGGATCCGTCATCAATAATGATATTCGGATTCGTATCCAACGCCGCACGAACGTGACGCATATAAGTTTCGGTTGATTCGCCTTTGATCGCCATCACGGGAATTCCCCAATCGGCGACGAGCGAAGCCGCAACATCGTCCTGCGTAGAGAGCGGATTGGACGCGATCAAAAGCGATTCCGCGCCCCCGGCTTGCAGAGTTCGGGCTAAATTTGCGGTTTCGGTCGTGATATGAGCGCAGGCAATCAACTTTACGCCCTGCAACGGTTTTTCCGTTTCAAATCGCTCACGAATCAAACGCAAAACGGGCATCTCGCGGTCTGCCCATTCGATTCTTTGTTTGCCTTGCGGCGCGAGATTTATATCTTTTATATCGTATTCCATTGAAATTCCTTCTTTTGCCATAGTTTTGTTGTTCTTATTTGGTGTTTTTTATGTTTTTAATGCTGTCAGATCGTTAAAGTCACAAAAAATTGGTTATATTTGTCCGGCAGTAAAATAAAATCGGGCGGTCAAGTGACCGCCTGTCATTTATCAACGCTTATCAATGCTCCAAGAAAAATCACTAGACCGAAGTTGCAGCACTCAAAGCAGTTATTAATGCATCGGTCTTGTCGGTTTTTTCCCATGTGAACTCATCATTTGTACGTCCGAAGTGTCCGAATTTGGCGGTTGCCTTAAATATAGGACGACGCAAATCGAGAGTTTCGATAATGCCTTTCGGCGTGAGCTCAAAATTTTTACGAACAACTTCGGCAAGTTTATCATCGTCAACTCTGCCGGTTCCGTGTGTATCAATCAAAACCGAAACAGGATCGGCAACGCCGATAGCATAGGCGAGTTGAACCGTGCATTTATCTGCTAATTGAGCGGCAACAATATTTTTGGCGATATAACGCGCCATATAAGCCGCCGAACGGTCAACCTTCGTCGGGTCTTTGCCCGAAAACGCACCGCCGCCGTGCGGCGCATATCCGCCGTAAGTATCCACAATAATTTTTCGTCCGGTCAAACCGGCATCACCCATCGGTCCGCCGATAACGAAACGTCCGGTCGGGTTGATATGGAATTTTGTGTTTTCGTCGAGCAAATTAGCCGGAACTGTGGTTTTAATGATTTTTTCTAAAATGTCTGTACGAAGTTGTTCGGTCGTTACTTCATCGGCGTGCTGCGTTGAAATAACGACGGCTTCGACGCGAAACGGTTTACCGTCGCGGTATTCAATCGAAACCTGCGATTTGCCGTCGGGACGAAGATAGGGAAGTTCTCCGGTTCTGCGGGATTCAGAAAGCCTTCTGGTTAAGTTATGTGCCAATTGAATCGGCAGAGGCATTAATTCGGGAGTTTCATTACAAGCAAAACCGAACATTAAACCCTGATCGCCGGCACCACCCGTGTCCACACCTTGTGCAATGTCGGGCGACTGTGTGCCAACGGCATCCATTACGCTCAAAGTATTGCAGTCATAGCCGAAACTGGCGTTGTTATAGCCAATTTCATTGATCGTATCACGAACGATTTGTTTGTAATTAACTCTGGCATTTGTGGTGATTTCACCGGCTATTACAGCCAGCCCGGTCGTTACCAAAGTTTCGCAAGCGACTCTGCCGTATGGGTCTTGAGCAAGTATGGCATCAAGAACAGCGTCCGAAATTTGATCGGCGATCTTGTCCGGGTGTCCTTCCGTTACGGATTCGGAAGTAAATAAAAAATTTCCGTTACTCAATTATTTGTAACTCCTTTATGTTTAAACTATTTATATTTTTTGAAAGATAACAAAATGGAAATTTTAGCTTTAATTCTAATTGTTGTCAAAGCAGAAAAAAAATAGGAACTTTTCCTACAGGGGTAGGATTCGTCTTATCAAATTGTCAAATGGTGGGAATCTAAAAGCAACGAAAGAGAAAATTATAAAAATATGTTTGGAGTCTGATAATAAAGATTATGTTATTTTACGGTTTAATTATTCCAAACCATCGCTTTTTACTTTTTCAAAAACTTCTTTTAATGCTTTTAAGACAATGTTTTTGTCTAAATGTGACAAATTTACAAATTCTATTTCCAAATTAAAATTGTCTTTTGAAGATTTGTATTTATACACGCTTGGATTTGTATTTTTATTTGAACCATCTGAAATATCATTGGAATCGAATTTTTGTGTTTGTTTAATGACTGTTTTCGGCGGTCTGGCAGTTTGACGAATTTTTTCCCGATTTAGATTATGCTTCGTAATTTTATCGAGAAATTCGTTCATTGCTGCTTCATCAAATTGCCGTGCGATTTCTAATAAAATAGATTTAGCCGTTAAATTTGCTCCTCTGCATTTCTCACGAATATTTTGGGGCAACCCGGCGACAGCCATTAATTCAGTAACAGTTGTTCGACTTCTACCGATTTTTTTTGCGATTTCTTCGTGCGTATATCCGAATTTTTCATTTAGAGAAGATAAGCCGTCAGCTTCTTCCCAAATCGTTAAGTCTTTGCGCTGCAAGTTTTCAATCAGCGCGATTTCGGCAATTGAGCGTTCGTCAATGTCGAGTTCGATGCACGGAACTTCTCGCAAACCGGCGAGATTCGCCGCCCGCCAACGCCGCTCACCGGCAATGATCATCCATGATCCGTGCTGGGGGTTCGGTTTCACAAGTAAAGGTTCTAAAACACCATTTTGTTTAATAGAACTTGCAAGCTCCGTCAAATCTCCTATTTCAACACGCGGCTGTTCCGGGTTAGGCTCTATTTGATTAATCGGAATTATTTTGCCGACCGAGCGGTTCGGGCGTGAAAGTTCCTCGACGTAATGCGCGTCGTGGCGCATTTTTATATTGATCGGCAAGCCATGTTTAGACACGCTTTAACACCTCTCTAGATAATTTTTTATACTCGATTGCACCAGACGAATTCGGCGCATAAGAAAAGATAGCTTCCTTGTGAGCCGGGGATTCTTCGAGGCGGACGCTTCGAGTAATTATAGTTTTGAAGGCTTTATCGCCGAAAACCTTTCGGATATGTGCTTCGACATCTTTCGAGAGAGATGTTCTTTTATCAAAAAGTGTCACTAAAACGCCGAGCAGATTCAGTTCGGGATTCGGTCGCGCACGGACTTTTTCGATTGTTTCCAGCAAGTCATCAGTTCCCTCTAAGGCAAAATAGGAAGATTGAATCGGGATCAAAACGTGGGTTGCGGCAACGAGTGCGTTGACAGTGATTAATCCGAGAGTCGGCGGCGTGTCAATTATTATCAAGTCATATTGTGAACGGATTTGCTCGATTCGGTCGCGAAGTCTGAAAATGGCATCGAAATCGCCGACCAATTTCGCTTCCAGTTTTGCAAGATTGATACGAGCCGGAACTAAATTCAATTTTTTAACGCTCGTTGCATATATAAAATCTTCCCAAGGCTTCTGGACTTCGGTAAATAATTCAAAGGCTCCGCCGTTTATTTTTTGGGAATCAATAAAAGAGAGCGAACTGTTCCCTTGCGGGTCAAGGTCAATTAATAAAACCCGCTTACCTTGCAGAGCGCAAGCGGCAGATAAATTGATGGCTGTGGTTGTTTTACCGACTCCGCCTTTTTGATTAGCAATCACGATAATCATTAGTAGTAATATTTAAGATGTAAAAACTGTAAAAAGCAATTGTAAAAATAGATATAAACTTAACCGATAAAATCAGGCCAGTCTTCCACCGGCTGAACGGTTTGGTCGAAATCCGTCGACTGATCGGTTTGCTGGGATACGCTCGACAACTGTAGAACCTGCTGTTTGACATAAATGGGACAGTCGAGCCGAAGAGCCAGAGCAATCGCATCAGACGGTCGCGCGTCGAGCGAGAGAATCTTTCCGGCATTATCGGTCAACTCCAAGATTGCATAAAAGGTATTTTCGAGCAGATCGGTAATAACCACTTTTGAAGCGAGATAGCCGCATTCGATAATGATATTTCTCAATAGGTCGTGAGTCAAAGGACGTTGCGGAGCCACCTTTTCAATTTCCAATGCAATCGCGTTGGCTTCAAACGCCCCGACCCAAATCGGAAGAATTACTTCCGATTCAACGCCCTTGAGAACAACAATCGGGGTGTTTGTGTTCGGGTCCATAATCAATGCGCCGATTTTAACTTCAACTAACATATGTAATAAAAGATTTAATAAAAAACTTACAAATGAATTTAACAAATAATACCAAACAATGTGTTGGATTTGGATTCCGTAATTTTAACATTAACGATTTTACCAAGCACATTTTCGGAACTGATAAAATTAACGACTTTGTGACAATCCGTATGACCGAAATAATTATTCGGAGATTTGTTCGACATTTTTTCAGCTAAAACCCCGACCGAACGATTAACGAATGATTGAAGAGATTTAGTTTGAAAATATTTTTGCACACTTTCAAGCCGCTTAAAACGATTGGTTTTTTCCTCTGGAGTCACTGTATCCAACATCTGAGCCGCCGGAGTTCCGGGACGAACCGAATATTTAAACATATACGCGCTGTCATATTCGCAGTATTCGACTAATTTTACGGTATCCAGAAAATCTTCTTCGGTTTCATACGGAAACCCGACAATTATATCGGTTGTCAGAGAGATTTTTCTAACGGAACTTTTAATTTTATCAATTTTTTGCAGATAACTTTCGATTGTGTGTCCGCGCCGCATTGTTTTTAATACACGATTACTGCCGGATTGCACCGGAAGATGAACCCAATTACAAAGATTTTGGTTCTCCTCGATGGCATCAACGATGTCCGGGTGGAAATCGCGCGGAAAGGAGGTGTTAAATTTAATTCTGGCAATTCCGGTCGCGGCGACTGCCCGAAGCATTCTGGAAAATGGCGTTGCCCCGAAAAATTTTTCAAGACCGGCATCCGTCTGCGGGCGGTAGCTGTTGACATTCTGCCCGATCAGATGAATCTCCTGAACGCCCTGTCGCTGGAGCTGTGAAATCTGCCGAACAATCGCGTCAGCCGGAATGCTTTTTTCCCTGCCTCTGGAAAAAGGTACGATACAATAAGTGCAGAATTTATTACAGCCTTCAATAATCGGGACAAAAGCGACGTAAGGTGAATGTCTCTGTGTTTCGGTCGTCGTCCAATCATAGTTTTCTTCCCGCAAACCTAAATCGGAAACTTCCGTTTGACCTTCGAGAACGCGCCCGATGGCGCGGCTGACGCGCCCGACAGCCTGTGTGCCGAGAACAAAATCCACGCCCGGACTTTTTTTAAAAAGTGTCTCGCCTTCGAGCTGCGCGACGCATCCGAGAACGCCGATAATCGGTTTTTCCCGACCGGAGTTGCGAACCTGACCGACTCTCGTATAAAGTTTGTGTTCGGCTTTTTCTCTTACGGAACAGGTGTTGAATAATACGATGTCAGCCGTTTCTTCATTCGACGTGATTTCATAATTTTCAGATTCGAGCAGCGTCGCAACCCGTTCCGTATCTGAAACATTCATTTGACAGCCGAAAGTTTCCAGATATACTTTTTTCATTTTTTCCATATAAAAAACTATGAGTAATTTAGAGTTTAAGACGAAAGACTTCGTTCACCTGCATCTTCATTCCGATTATAGCCTTTTACAAAGCACCGTCCAACTCAAACCGCTCGCTAAACGTTTAAACGAGATGGAAATGAAAGCCTGCGCGATCACCGATTACGGAAATATGTATGGCGCGATTTCATTCTATAACAATATGAAAGCCGCCGGTATCCGACCGATTATCGGATATGAAGCCATCGTCACCTTCGGCAGCCGCTTTGATAAAACCGCGACGCTCAAAGCCGGAGAGCGTCCATATTACCATCTGGTTTTGCTGGCGAAGGATTTTGTAGGCTACCAAAATTTGACATATCTCGCTTCCAAAGCCTTTACCGAAGGATTTCATTATAAACCTCGGATTGATTTGGAAATTCTAGCCGAAAAAAGCAAAGGTTTGATTGCCTTATCATCCGGCTTCGACGGAGCGGTCTGGCATTTTCTAAAACAGGATAACGAGGCACGGGCGTTGGAAAATATCAATATCTTTGAAGATATTTTCGGCAAAGGCAACTTCTTCATCGAAATTCAGGATCACGGTTTGGAAGATGAAATTTCCATCGGGAAAAAAATTGTCGAACTCGCCAAAAAAACTCAAACGCCGCTGGTTGCGACTAACGACACACATTATTTAACGGCGGAAGACGCGCGGGCGCACGAAATTCTACTGTGTATCGGCGAAGGCAAAACCATCAACGAAAATACACGGACGAATTTCGGCAGCAATAATTACTATCTCCGTTCGGCTGAAGAAATGTGGCGAATTTTCGGTCGGGAATTTCCCACAGCTCTGACAAATACGCTCGAAATTTCGGAAATGTGTCAGGTCGAAATTCCGATGGGGGATAATTTAACGCTCCCGAATTTTCCGATTCCCGACGGTTCAGGATGTAACACGGCGGACGAATATTTTTCCAAAGTCGTTATGGAGGGCTTCGACGAAAGAAAAAACAAAGTTTGGCTGCCTCAGCAGTCCTTCGGAAAACTAAAATACACGATAGACGACTATCACAGCAGAATCGGAAAAGAAATCGAAAC
>JALYQJ010000069.1 GCA_030855875.1 Acidobacteriota bacterium | reverse complement strand
GCGAATTATCAACGAGCAGAACTATCCGGGCAGGTGACGGATCGTAGCTGAAATTTTTGATTTTCTGCTCGATTCCGTTTTCGTAGAGAAAGAGATTTTCCAGTTTGATCGGGTCGGTTTTATTATCGGTGCGTCTGGCTGTAACGGTTAAAATCGTTCCGTCCGGGTCGTTCGTTCCTTTGACGCTGTGGCGTGACTGAGCGGAAACGAACGCGGAAGAAATCAACAGACACAAACCCGAGAGCGTAATTTTTACAACCGAAAATTTCATACTGTCACCTCAATCTTTTTTGGAAGCGGCTTCTTTGGCGGAACTTGTCGAACTGTCGCTTTTCGTCTTTGATGCCGAATCCGTTCCGGCAGTTGATTCAGTGGGCGAACTTTTTTCAGTTTTTTCCGTCTTTTCAGTTTTTCCGTCTTTCTGCGCCTTTTCAGCTTTTTCGGTTTTCTCCGTTTTTTCGGCGGTTTCCGACTTTTTGCCCGCGTAATCGGTTACATACCAGCCTTCGCCCTTAAATTGGAAACCGGAAAGCGACCATTGTTTTTCCAATTTGCCGCCGCAGTTTTCGCAAACCGTCAGCGGCGCGTCCGTGACCTTTCGCATTTTTTCGAGATGCGTTCCGCATTCCAAACATTTATACTCGTAAATCGGCATACTTTTTTATTATTTTATTAAACAACTAATGTGCAGGAAAATTATAGAAATTGTAATCGCTTAAAAGCAAATTTCGTTCTGTCATCTAATTACTTTACAACGCCGGTCAAAATAACTTTATGAAAAAATCAATTATTCTCGCCGTTCTGCCGATGTTTCTGCTCGTGTCGGCAGCAGTTTTCGCACAAACCAAAAATCAAACCGAACTGAAAATCGTTCCGTCGGTTGATTTGAAACGATACAGCGGCAAATGGTTTGAAATCGCCCGTTATCCGAATAAATTTCAAAAACACTGCGTCGGCAATACGACTGCAACTTACGCGATAAAATCCGCCGACAAAATCGAAGTCTTAAATCAATGCGTCAAAAAAGACGGCGTGGTTGAAGATGCCAAAGGCGAAGCCAGAATCGTTGATAAACGGACGAACGCCAAACTCGAAGTGCGTTTCGCACCGAAATTTTTATCTTTTATTTCAGCGGTTTGGGGCGATTACTGGATTATTGATCTCGACGAAAATTATCAATACGCCGCTGTCGGCGATCCGAAACGCGAATATTTCTGGATTCTGAGCCGAAAACCCGAAATGGACGACGCGACTTATCAAAATATTTTACGGCGCGTCGAACAAAAAGGCTTTAATCCCGGCAAAGTCATAAAAACGCCGCAAAACGTCTCAATCGTCAAAGGCGCAGTCATCGAAAAGTAGAAAGTTTTTTAATGGTGAATTACAAATGGTGAATGTTAAGACTTTTTTTCCATTCACCATTCACCATTCACCATTAAGTTTCACCAATTAGTCTGTGTATTTTTCTCGACCTCAACCGTGTGTTCGACGAGAAACCTTTCGGCATCAATCGCCGCCATACAGCCGGTTCCCGCCGCTGTTACGGCTTGACGATAATACGAATCCTGCGCGTCGCCGCAGGCAAAAACGCCCTCGATATTGGTTTTCATCGTGCGACCTTCGGTTTTCAAATAGCCGACTTCGTCCATCTCTAAATAATCTTTAAAAAGTTCGGTGTTCGGTTTGTGTCCGATGGCGATAAAAACGCCTTCAGTCGGAAAAACGCTTTCCTTATCTTCTTTGTTATTGTAAATTTTCACGCCCGTTACGCCTTCTTCCTTCGAGCCGAGAATTTCCCTAACTTCCGTATTCCACATCACTTCGATTTTTTCGTGAGCCAGAACGCGCTCCTGCATAATTTTTGAAGCGCGAAATGAATCGCGGCGGTGCATCAGATTGACTTTCGTTGCAAAGCGCGTCAGAAAAAGTGCTTCTTCCATCGCCGTGTCGCCGCCGCCGACGATGACGACCGGCTTTCCGCGAAAGAAAAATCCGTCGCACGTCGCGCAAGCCGAAACGCCGTTGCCGCCCAAACCTTCGGGAACAGGGTCTTCGCCCGGAATGCCGAGCCATTTGGCGGATGCGCCGGTCGAAATTATCAAAGTGTCGGCTTTGATTACCGTCGTAATTTCCGCGCTGTCTTCGCTCGCTTTGCCGTAAAGCGTAAACGGGCGATGCGACAAATCAACTTTATCAATCCAAATGCTCAAAATTTCCGTGCCGAACCGAACCGCCTGTGCGCGAAACTGTTCCATCAATTCCGGTCCCATAATTCCTTCGGCAAAACCCGGATAATTTTCAACATCGGTCGTGATGGTTAATTGTCCTCCCGGCTGAGGTCCTTCGATGAGGAGCGGATCAAGTTGCGCCCGCGAAGCATAAATAGCGGCGGTTAAACCTGCCGGACCCGAACCTAAAATGACGACTTTGCGCTCTATTTCCGTCTGCGACATAAAGATTTATAATTTCTCCGTGTAATAAATATCAATATTTTTTCACTATTTTTTCACTATTTTATAGTATAGCCAGCATTTATACGGTTAGTCGAATATCGGTTCGACAAGTTTCTTTTTACGCTTTGTTAAGTATTGTTTTTGCTTTCAGCACTTTATAAAAGAAATCAAGTTTGTTATATCTTTAAAAGTTTTCGTGGTAAACTGTTCGTGTTTTAACCGACTTTCATAAACGTCCCGGACTTATTTAATGTCAACGAATATGCAACCTCAGTTTGAGGAAAAACGCTTTGCGCTTCGGATGGCGCTTCGTCTGCCGATTGTTGTTTCCGGTCGCGCCGACGACGGTGCGGCGTGGAGCGAACCGACCGAAACCGACGATATTTCCACTTTGGGCGCACTTTTTCAGCTTAATCAAAAAATCGCGCAGGGCGACAATCTTTACATTCGCTCGCACCGTCCCGACGGCGTTCCGGTCGAAGTCAAAGCGCAGGTTGTGCGCGTCGCGCCCGCCAATTACGGCACTTTGCGTGTCGCCGTGGCGATCATCGAATCAAAGGAAAACTGGCTGCGCCTGTTCGTTGCCTGGATCGCCGATGATAAGCCCGACGATGACGGCGATTAAAAACCGGAAATCCCCGATTTGTTTGACGCGCATTTTTCCCATAAAATTTAACAATCAAAACACCGAACAAATTTCCGTTTTCGGATTTTAACGATAAAACTATGTCGAATTACGAAACAATTCTAATCGAAAAACGCGGCAGCGTCGCCGTCTTAACGATCAATCGTCCCGATAAATTAAACGCTCTGAACTCCAAAGTTCACGCCGAAGGCGTGATCGCGCTCGACGAATTGCGAAACGACGATTCGGTGCGCGTTCTGGTGATTACCGGCGCGGGCGAAAAATCGTTTGTTGCCGGCGCGGACATCAGCGAATTTGAAGGCAAAACGCCGGTGACGCAGCGCGGCGGATTTTTGGAGAGAACGCTGTTTAATTCGATTGATAATTTTCCGAAACCGGTGATCGCAATGATAAATGGATTTTGTCTTGGCGGCGGCTGCGAAATCGCGCTGGCGTGCGATATTCGTCTGGCGAGCGAAAAAGCGCGGCTCGGTCAGCCGGAAATCAATCTCGGAATCATTCCCGGCGGCGGCGGAACGCAGCGTCTGACGCGGCTCGTCGGCGAAGGCAAATCAATGGAAATGATTTTGTCAGGCGATATGATTGACGCGAAAACGGCGCACGATCTCGGCTTGGTCAATCACGTCTACGCGTTGGAAGAACTCGAATCGAAAACGATGGAAATGGCGAATAAAATCGCGGAAAAAGCTCCGATTGCCCTGCAAATGGCAAAAGAAGCCGTCAAACTCGCCTCGCGCTCGAACCTCGACGAAGGCTTGCGCCGCGAAGTTGATCTTTTCGCCATCTGTTTTTCAACCGAAGACAAAGCCGAAGGCGTTGCCGCATTTCTAGAAAAGCGCAAACCTGTCTTTAAGGGGAAATAAATCAATTATGAATTTCAAATTACGAATTATGAGTTTCGGTTAAATGAATTTTCCGGTAATTTCGCAATTCACACGGATAACCGAAAATTGATTTGCTCATTCGCAATTGGTAATTTATAATTCGTAATTGATTTCGGGGTCGTAGCTCAGCTGGGAGAGCGCATGACTGGCAGTCATGAGGTCAGGGGTTCGATCCCCCTCGACTCCACCATTAGATTCAATAAAAAGGGCGACTCGAATTCGGGTCGCCCTTTTTATTGAATGACAAACTTTCAAAAACGTGCCGGATTTGCGGCGAAGCATCGTTTTCACGATGATTTAAAAGAGAATTTTATAATAGAGCGTTGCTCATATCCGTCTGTCCGTCTACCTTATAATTAATTTGCGATTTGGAAAGGTGGACGGCAGTTGCATATTGGTACGATGCCGAACAGAAATGTTTCGGCTTTCTTATTTTGTTATGACAAAAAGCGGCAAAACCTTTCAAACTTTTTTCGAGCGACGCGGCAGCAACACAAACCCCTTTTTCGCCTCTGCCAATTTGATGACTTCTAATTGAATTTCGTGCGCTTGGGCTTGGTCTGCCGCCGTTTCGCCCGTATATCCTCGATCCACAAAAGCGATCTCAATCGTTTTACCTGTCGCTGCCTGCACCAATTGCGCTAACTCCCCGATTTGAGGGCGGTCTTGTTCGTCCGCTGGAGTCACGACCAATGCCAACAAATTCCCCAAAGTATCAACCGCGATATGCGTTTTGCTTCCTTTGCGCCGTTTCGCTCCGTCATACTTGGCGCGTCCGCCCGATTCCGGCGACGATTGCAATGTTCGGGAATCGAAAATCGCTGCCGTCGGTTTCGCTTTTTTCCCCGCCGTAATCCGCAGAATTTCTCATAAATCCGCCGCGATTGCTTCAAATACGCCCGCTCTAATCCACCTTTGCGATTGTTGATAAACCGTGAAACACGGTGGCAAATCATGCGGCATCATCCGCCACGTCGCACCTGCACGAATCATCCACCGCAAACCGTTGAAAACTTCCCGCAAGGAATTCTCGCGTTGCGGCGCATCTTCACACATCAAGGTCAAATACGGCGCGATAAATGTCCATTCACTATCACTAACATCACTCGGATATGCTTTTCGACTCATAGCCCGAATTTATTAAATTCATTTCACTAGTTCATAACAGGCTCCAGAACAAATCTAAAACAAACCCAATATTTTTTGGTGGGTTTGTTTTAGATTTGTTCCCCAAATCACATTCCTTCCGGCATTCCGCCGAGCCATTTCGGGTTTTTCGCGGTTCCGTCAAAGCGGTTGTCGGTTTTGAACCGCTCGAACTTTCCGGTCATCGCTGCCGTCTTAGTTTTTGCCAGAAGCGCGGTCATTGCCGCTTGTGACATTGGCTTGAAATTTTTCGCTATTGTAAATGCCTGTTCGAGAATTTCCGGTTTTTCGATTCCCGTGATAACGACCGAAGTCGGCAGACTGAGCGCGTAATTCAGACATTCCTGCGGCGTGACGGTTTTGCTGTCGAGAATAAACGGGTCGCCCATTGATTTCATTCCGAGAACGCCGATTTTGTCGGCGACGAGTTTGGGCAGAACCTGTTTTTCAAACGAGCGAAAATGCGCGTCCATTACGTTTAACGGCAACTGTACCGCGTCGAATTTATAATTATTAGCCGTCGCGATTTCCATCATTCGGAGATGAACGAACGGGTCTTTGTGTCCGGTAAATCCAATATAACGAATTTTTCCGGCTTTTTTCGCGTCGGTCATCGCTTCAAACGCGCCGCCTTCGGCGAAGATTTTGTCAGGGTCTTCGAGGCGGATAATTTCGTGATACTGCATCAGGTCAAGGCGGTCGGTTTGCAGACGCAGAAGCGATTCGTCAATTTGTTTCGCCGCCGATTTTTTATCGCGCCCGTCAATCTTCGACATCAGAAAAACCTTTTGGCGATAACCGTCTTTCAACGCTTTGCCCATTCGGATTTCGCTCAAACCGTCGGCGTAATCCCAGCAGTTATCCATAAACGTCATTCCGCGATCAATCGCCGTGCGGATGAGTTTAATCGCTTCCTCATCCGTTTTCGGTTTGCTGAGATGAAATCCGCCAAGTCCGATGGCGGCAACCTTCTCGCCCGTCGCGCCGAGAGTGCGGTAAATCATTTCGCCTTCGAGTGTCGTTTTCGGCGTTTCAAAGATCATATTTTCTTTCGCTTCAGTTGTTTCCTCCGCGCCGAACGCTTTGTGTGTCAACGCCAATGCGCCCGCGCCGACGGCGGTTTTGCTGATAAATTTTCGTCTGTTCATCTTTCTCCCCTTTTGCTCGTTAAATTTCGGATTTGTCCGATAAAAAATTATAAGCTGAACAAAAGAAAATAATCCACTTATTTATCAATAGCGATTTTGAGATTTTAATCTAAGTTCAGACGCGCTTTTATTCGACATTCCATTCGGTCAGACTGGCGACGACAGCGGCTAATTCCGCCGGTTCGACAGGTTTGGGAATGTGCATCTGAAAACCGGACGAAAGTGCGCGCAGACGGTCTTCGACTCTGGCGTAAGCCGTCAGAGCAATCGCCGGAATGCGTTTTAAGTTTTCGGCTTTTTCTTTTTCGCGGATTTTGCGGATCAATTCGTAGCCGTCTTCGTCCGGCATTCCGATGTCGCTGACTAAAATATGGGGACTGAATTCATCAAAAGCGACGAGAGCTTCCGCCGCCGAAGAAACGGCGAGCGTTTCCGCGTCGCACTGACTGAGAACGGCAATTAAAAGGTCGCGCGAATCTTTTTCGTCGTCAACACATAAAATTCGCAAGCCTTTGAGCTGCGGCGGACAATCGAAACCCATTGTGTGTTCGCTGGTTTTCGGATGAACGCGGTCTTCGGTTTTCGCTTTGAAATTCTGGCTGTGAACGACGGCAATCGGCAGAGTAACGACGAAAGTAGCGCCTTCCCCTTCGCCCGGACTGGCGACTGAAACCGTTCCGCCGTGCATTTCGACGAGTTGGCGAACGATTGATAAACCCAAACCCAATCCGCCGTGCCGCCGCGAAGTAGTCGAATCACTCTGCCGAAAACGCTCGAAAACATACGGCAAAAAGTCTTCGGAAATTCCCTGTCCGGTGTCGCTGACGGTGATTTCGACGTGCGAATTTATTCTTTCGAGCCGCATCTGCACACGCCCGCTTTTCGGCGTAAACTTGATGGCGTTTGAAACTAAATTCCAGACGATCTGCTGCAAACGGTTCGGGTCACCGGAAACCGGACCGGCGTGCGGATCGAGCGTCGTCTGCAGCCGGATTGATTTAGCTTCGGCAGCCGGACGCGCCGATTCGATTGCCGATTCGATGATTTTTCCCGGATCGGTCAACTGAATATCGAGCCGAAGTTTGCCCGTGATGATTCGTGAAACGTCGAGAATGTCTTCGATGATTTGCGCCTGTGCGCGGGCGTTGCGGTTGATCGTTTCAATCGCCGTCTGTACGTCTTTTTCGTCAAGCGTTTTCGAGAGAAGCATACTCGACCAGCCGGTAATCGCGTTGAGCGGCGTGCGAAGTTCGTGCGAAACGGTCGCTAAAAATTCATCTCTCAAACGATTGGCTTCTTTCGCTTCGTTAAATAGACGCTCGTTTTCGCGGGCGGCGTTTTCCGCCCTGACGCGCTCCTGCCGCGTAGATTCAAAAAGCGTCGCGTTGTCCATCGCAACGGCGGCTTGCGCGGCTAAACCCTGCACGATGCGTTCGTCGCGTTCGGTAAAAACGTCTTCGTCTTCGTGACCGAAAAACAATCCGCCCAAAACTTCACCCGAACGGGAAACGACCGAAACCGCCAGATAGCTCGAAACCGGCAGATGATTTTGCGGCATTCCGTGATATGGAGAATTCTTGCCGTAGCGCGAATCTCGTTTGATATTTCCGACCCGAATCGTTCCTTCGCCGCGAAATGTCGGTCCGAATACTTGGGTCGCACGCGGATTGGGAAATTTGGAAAATGCTTCGACGGACGCGCCGGAAAGCGTGTAAAGCAGCATTTGTGAACCGTATTCGTCCAGCACGTTGTAGAAAAACGCGCCGAACTGTGCGCCGGTTATCTCGGTCGCCGCGTCCGTCACGGCTTGAACGATTTTCTGCAAATCTAGTTCGGCGGAAATAATTTGCCCGATTCGCAAAAGCGTTTCGCTTTCTTCACGATAAGCGCGTTCGGCGACAAACAGTTTTTGTATTTCTTCGGCGGCTGATTTCAGTTCGTTTCGATATTCGGTTTCGCGGCTGATACTGCGAACTTCAATTATCGTTCCGACGGTTTTTTCGTCTTCTTTGATCGGACTGGCGGTAAACTCGACCGGATAAAAGGAACCGTCTTTATGAACGAAAAGCTCTTCGCCCTGCTCACAATTATTCTGCGGAAAAGCCCGATCAATCGGACAATCTTCGAGCGGATAATCACTTCCGTCCGGGCGTTTGTGATGAACGAAATAATGAAGCGGCTTTCCCTGTAATTCTTCAAACTTGTAGCCGGTCAGTTTTTCTCCCGCCGGATTTATAAAAACGCAGTGCTGCCGGTCGTCCATAATCAACAGCGCGACGCTCGCGTTATTTGTAATCGCATCGAGATACCTGCGATGAAATTGTTCCTTATCCTCGTTTGAAAGGCTGCCGGAATTTTTTAATGTCATAAGTTTCGATTGTTTCACTAAATTTTCTGGTCTTTATGATGTCGTGAAACAAGAATAATCAATTATCACAAATTATACTTTTTCGGAAACAATCTGCCTAATTTTAACAATTAAGGTCTTGCCGGGAAAATCACGGAAAAGATAATATTAAAAATCAGGTAACGCATCAAACGAAATCAGGCGCGTGAGTAAAATTCCCGATAAAAGAATTTCGCTCACGCGCCTAACTTTGAAACATTTCAATTTTAAAAACTACCGAAGTTTTTGCGAAAAGTTTTGCAAGAATAAACTATTTCGATTTTGCGGTTTTTGATGTTTTGCCGCCGCTACTTTTCGTCGCGCCGGTTTTGGCTTTCGCGCCGGAATCGGCTTTTTTATCGCTCGATTTCGCCGCTGGTTTCGATTTTTTTGATTCAGCCGAAGATTTCGCTTTGGCGGGCGTTTTGGCGGTTTCGGTTTTCGACGACGATGTTGTCGCTTTCGCGCCAGCCGACTTTGAACTTGCTGTTTTCGATTTCGCCACAGGTTTATCCGGCATTGCTGTTTCGGCGTTTTCGACCATTTCGCTCACCGCTCCGAGCGCACCGCTCGCGGCACCGATGGCGGCTCCGGTCGCGGCTTCGATGAGAACTTCGCCGATTGCGTCTTTGGCTTTACTCAACAAACCGGACGCGGCACTTTTTTTAGCGGGCTTCTTTGCTCCGCCCTTCGCGCTTTTGCCTGTTGTTTTTTTAGCGTCGGAAGATTCCGATTTGTTTGATTCGGACGTTTTAACGGCAGATTTTTCGCCGGTAGATTTTTTGCTGTCTTTTTTTGTCGCCATTTCTTTTTCCCCTTTTAGTAAAAGTTTTAAAACTAAATTCCGCATCAATTTAGCATAGAAATTTTGAAAAAGATACGTTTTTTTCATCACCCAATCGGCGTTTATAAATCAATCACAATCGTGCTGAAACATAAGAAATAAGAATTGTTCGCAAAATTTCGCGCGGTAAAAATCAGCCGGACGAATTTTTAATTTCAAAAAGTTATGCTAAACTTGCCGCAATTATGAAAATCCTTGTCCGCTAAAACACCGCTTTTCTCCGTATTCGTTTCAATCGCGCGTTAATCCAAAACCGGCGCGAAACGAATCTCGTCCATTTTCTTTTTTCATAAATCACTAATTTTTTAGTATGTCAGACAATTCACAAACTGCTTCCGTGCAAGCGGAAAACAATTCTTTTTGGAGTATTCTGCGCGAAGCCGTCGCTGGTTCGCAACGCGATTTTACGCAGGGTTCTATCGGACTGGCAATTTT
>JALYQJ010000068.1 GCA_030855875.1 Acidobacteriota bacterium | reverse complement strand
TAACCGACAATTTCAGGCAAACCCGTAATGGTTTCGAGCGAAGCTAAAAGAATTTTCATTGATACCTCAAAAGAAATTGCGAAAAAAAGTGAAAAAAAAGCGAAGGAAAAAAGAAGCAGCGGAAATGAATTCCGTGAATATAATAACTTTTTACGGCTGAAAGGAAAAGTAAAACTTTATAAAAATTTGTAACTGCTGCCAAAGCGATTTGCTTGATATGTGGTTTGAAATTAACGATGCGCCGAAGCCTCAAGTTTTGTTCAAGAATATCTCAAGTGAGATTTATTAATCTTCAGACAGATACAATGTGATTTTTTCCAAAAAGAGAACTGGAGATTTATTATGAACAAATTCCTGAAAATCGTCGCCGTCGCCGCCTTCGCAATTACATTTCAACTAACCGCACTTGCCGCGCCGTCGGTTGATAAATTGCTCAATCAACAAGTCGTCGCTGCGCCGCTTAAATTAACGCCGGTCGTTATCACATTTGACCACAAATTGACGAACACTGATTTGCTGATGCTGAAATCGCTCGGCATCACCGGCGGAGTTTATATGCGCGAATTGCCGATAGTTTTGACGAAAGTAAATCTCAGCCAGTTTAATGCTCTCAAACAAAAAGGCGGAGTTCGTTCGCTTTACGCCAATCGAATTTTCAAACTTCTCGATCTCGAAAGCCGCACAATTACAGGTGTCGAAAATCTTCTGCGAGACGCGGAAGTGACGAATCGGAATCAAGGTTTGCCGGTTTCGGGCAAAAATGTCGGTGTTGCATATATTGATACGGGAATTGACGCGACGCACCCGGATTTAACTCTGGGCGAAAGCGTGATTCAAAATGTTTTCTTCGCAACGGCGGAAGTTCCGCTCAATCTGCCGCCGGAATTTACGCCGATTTTGCCGGTCGAAAATCAACCGATTACCGATGTCGAAGGCGGACACGGAACATTCGGCGCGGGTGTGACTGCCGGAACCGGAAAGGCATCTGGCGGTTTGTATCGCGGAATGGCTCCGGGCGCGAAATTGATCGGAATTACGGCGGGAAACGATGTCGGACTTTCGACTTTTGCGATTGTGCAGGCGATGGAATACACGCTCGTCAGTCAATTTCGCTACAATATCCGAGTTTGTAATAATTCATACGGCACGACACTCGCGGATCTTCCTTACGACCCGAACGATCCAATCAATACGGCAACCCGAATGATGCACGACCGCAATATTACGGTTGTTTTTGCCGCTGGCAACGACGGCGAAGGAGTTGATAAAATCAATCCGTTTTCAGTCGCGCCGTGGGTTATTTCAGTCGCGGCGGCGGAAAAACGCGGTTTGGGAACTCCGGCAGGATTTTCTTCGCGCGGAAATGATAACGGAACCGGAACGGACACACCGGGACAGCCCGCCGACCCGGACGCGCTGCCGAATTTGCGACCGGACATTACAGGTTCGGGCGTAGATATTAAAAGCACCCGCTCGAAAGCTCCGGGCGTGACCAATGTGGCGGGAACGATTCCGATTTTTGTCGGTTCAAATGACGTTTCGACTATTCCGCCTGCATTGCTGCCGTTTTATACGACTTCGCAGGGAACCAGTTTTTCCACTCCGCAGGTTTCGGGAATCGTCGCTTTGATGCTCGAAGCCAATCCGCTTTTAACACCTGACGAAATCGTCACTATTTTGCGCCAGACCGCAACGCCGATGCCTTATGAAGAAAGAGTTGTTGGCAGCGGTTATGTTGACGCGCACAACGCCGTCCGCAGCGCGTTTGCGCTTTCGGCTGTTTCGCATCCGGCGAATTTATTTCCGGTCAATGATCCGAATGCTCCGCAGATTTCCGATGCCTCGGACGATCAACTCGGAACGACGGCGCAGGATATTCGGGAAGGGAAATTTAAGTATGACTCGATCAACAATCAAATAATTTACACTTTAAGTTTGACTGATCTTTCGGTTCGCACACCGAATATGCGCTGGACGATGACCTCGAATTTCGGCGCGACCGCAGTTTTCGTCACGGCTTCAGTTGATGAGACGGTGACGACTTACGAATACGGGAAAATAACGACGCTCGCCACCGGAACGCAAAATCAGGAATCAATCGGAGCGGCAGATTCCGGCGAAATCGTAGGGAATAACATAATCATCCGTTTATCGCTCGATAAATTGAACTCGGCGGTCGGAAGCAATGTTTTAGGAACGACTTCGACCGGCACGGAAGCGGAAGCGCAGATTCTTATCGGCTCGTCTTTATCGGGCGGATTGCTTTTAAATTCCGATACGGCAACAGGTTCGGATTTCTTTGTCGGCGGCGAATCGAATCCTGAACCGACACCAACACCGACGGTTACGCCGACACCGACACCGGAACCGACGGCAACGCCGACTCCGATGCCAACTCCAACACCTGAACAAACTCCGTCGCCAACGCCAACACCGTCGCCAACGCCTGATCCGACACCAACTCCGACACCAACTCCGGCTCCAGCATCAAATTCGGGCGGACGATTTGACGAACGATATTCCGGCACAATAAATGTTGGTCAGCCGTCGGTCGAGATTCCGTTTGAACTCAGAAGATCAACGCTTGACGCGCAAATTAATCAGAATCAAGGCAATCAACAGACTTACTTTGATTTGCTCGATGCAAACGGCAACCTGATTGCAACTGCCTCTAACAGGAAAATTTATCTCGAAGGCTTAACGACCGGCAGATACATTTATCGTATTCGCGGAAATGTTAGCAAAGCAGTTGATTTTATGATCAGGAGCGGACAAGGGCAATAATCAACGAGAAACAAAAAGAGCCGGATATATACGTCCGGCTCTTTTTCTTATTGAAAACAAAATTAATGGATATTTCAATCAATTGTAGATTTTCAAAATTTAGCTTAAATTTTAGCTTGTCGTGACAGCCAAAAACAAACTAAAATTAAAAAATGATACAAATCGCAAAAGTCAAAAAGATTGCTTTCATTTTGTATCTTGTCGCAATTCATCTGCTCGCTGCGTTTTTTGTTTACGAAAGAATTAACATTTTATACCAGCCGGAAATTTCTAAAAACGAAAATCAAGAGGTAAATCCGGTCGTTCCGCTTCCTTCGCCTGTTTCGATCCCGTTCGAAGCAAACAATCTTCCGCCCGAAATTAAACCGGAAATCAAGCCGACTGAAACCACTCAGCTTCAGCAAAATACACAGCTGCCGCAAACTACGCAAATTCCTGACAGTTTAGGAAAGTTAATGATTCCGGTTGTCGGTATCAAACGCGAAAATTTGCAGGACACTTATACTCAATCTCGTTCGGGCGAGCGCGTTCATAATGCGATTGACATTATGGCTCCGCTCGGAACGCCGGTTGTCGCCGCTGCCGACGGCGAAATTGCGAAATTTTTCGACAGCAATTTGGGCGGCATCACCATTTATCAATGGAGCAGCGATAGAAAATACGTTTATTATTACGCGCATTTACAGAAACGGGCGGATAATTTGCAGGAAAAAAACTTCGTCAAACAGGGAACCGTCATCGGTTATGTCGGCGACACGGGAAATTCGGGCGTGGGAAATTATCATCTGCATTTTTCGATTACTGTGCCGACCGATCCGAAAAGCCATTGGGACGGAACAAATCTCAATCCCTATTCAATCCTAAAAGATGGAATCGAAACTCCGGCTAAATAAAAAAAGGAACGACGTTTGCTATCCAATTATGAAAACCGGATTGCGTATCAATCCGGGACATATTCACTTTAATAATTATGAAAAATATGAAGTTTTATCACGTAAAATCTGCAATTTATAGTGGTGCATTTTTGGCTTTTGTTTTTTTGTTAAGCGGCTGCGAAAATCCGGCTGTGACAAACGTAAATGTAAGCCCGAACACAAACGCGAGTATAGTAACAAACACAAATGTCGCCAATACCGCGCCGGTCAATAATAAAACTGCCGCCGCTTTGCCGGTAACTTTGCCGGTTATGGACGCGATGTTTTTTGATGAGAGCTTTAAAGCCGAGTTAAAAACAAAGCTGCAATTAAGCGACGAACAAATCGAAAAATTGAAAACAGTTTCACGCGAAGCCGTCGGAAACTTGGGCGAAACAGAAGACGACAACTACGCCGGTTCGACCCGTGCCGCGACAAAACGCGCCGAAGATCAGATTCTCGCAATTCTCGGCGATGACAAAACGAATCAATTATTTGAATTAGTAAGAAATCGCTGGTCAAGCGGCGAAACCGAAATGACATCGGCGGCAAAACCGAACGCGATTCCGACCGACACGCGCATCGTCGTCAATGCTCCGGCTTATCGAATGGATGCTTTTCAGGACGGAAAATTGGTGAAAACTTATAAAATCGGAATCGGCTACCCGGAATTTCCTTTGCCGAGCGGAATGCGAAAAGCCGACACTATTATTTTTAATCCGACGTGGACACCGCCCGATGAACCGTGGGTGAAGGGAAATATTAAAGCCGGACAAAAGGTTGAAGCCGGTGATAAATTAAATCCGCTCGGTCCGATAAAAATTCCAATCGGTTTGCCGTCGCTGATTCACGGCGGAAAAAATCCGGCGCGGCTCGGAACTTTCGCTTCGCACGGCTGCGTCGGATTGACGAACGCACAGGTGCAGGATTTCTCTCTGGTTTTATCGCAAATTTCCGGCACTCAATTAACGCCGGAAGAAATAAAAAATTACGAAAAACAAAAAACCGAAACTAAAAATTTCAAATTAAACGCTCCGATTCAAATCGAACTGCGCTATGAAACAATCGTCGTCGAAGACGGAAAGCTAAAGATTTTTCGTGACGTTTATGAAAAAGGAACTAACACGGTGGAAAATCTTCGCGGCGTTTTAGACGCTTACGGAGTATCTTTTGACAGTTTGACCGAACCGGAACGTCAAAAAATTACCGCCGCTTTGAGTGATATGAACAAAGACGCGCAGGGAAATTTGATTGTCGAAAACATAGGGAATTCTGCAAACACATCGGCAGGAAATATGAATTCGATGAACCGGAATTCAAACTCAGCGAATAAAAATCAAAATTCAAACTCTCAAGCGAAAAATTCCAATTCCGGCGACGGAAGCGTAACGCGCACCATCAAAGGCAAAAAAGAAGTAATTATTGAACTCGCTCAATTAAAAGGAAAAGGCTATCCGGCAGCGGTTGCCTTAAACTCCGGCGGAAAATAAACGATACTTTATTACATAAAAAAAGGACTGCAAGTAAGAATAATCACTTGCAGTCCTTTTTTAATAATTTTAGATTGAACTATAAATATTCCGCAACGCTTCATAATTCTGTTCGAGAGTTTTATCCAAATCTTCTTTCGTATGAGCAATTGAAACGAACCACGCTTCATATTGTGAAGGCGGCAGATAAATCCCGCTTTCGAGCATCGAGTTGAAATACTGCGCGAACTTTTGTGTATCGGAAGTTTTAGCCATATCAAAATCAATTACTTCCCGGTCGGTAAAAAACAAAGTCATCATCGAACCGACGCGATTGAAAGTTAAATTTGACTTTGTTTCGGTAATCGCGTTTCTGATTCCATTTTCGAGATACTGGCATTTGTCTTCGAGCGTTTGATAAAAATTCGGCGTTTCATCAATGATTTTTAAAGTTTCCAAACCCGCCGCCATCGCCAGCGGATTTCCAGACAAAGTTCCGGCTTGATAAACCGCGCCTGACGGTGCGATCATTCGCATAATTTCTTCGCGTCCGCCGTAAGCTCCGACGGGCAAACCACCGCCGATGATTTTGCCGAGCGTCGTCAAATCCGGCGCGATGCCATAGATTTCCTGCGCTCCGCCTTTCGCCAGACGAAATCCGGTCATCACCTCGTCGAAAATCAGCAGAATATTTTCGCTTGTGCAAACGTCACGCAGTTTACGCAAAAAATCTTTATCGGCTGGAACACATCCCATATTTCCGCCGACCGGCTCGATGAAAACGGCAGCAATTTCGTTTATATTTTGCTCGATAAGACCGTAAACCGACTCGATATTGTTGTATTTCGCGTTAAGCGTGTCTTTTGCGGTAGATTTTGTCACGCCCGGCGAATCGGGAAGCCCAAGCGTCGCCACGCCCGAGCCGGCTTTGCTTAAAAAAGCGTCGCCGTGACCGTGATAACAGCCCTCAAATTTGATGATTTTATCTTTGCCAGTAAAACCGCGAGCCAGACGCATCGCGCTCATCGTTGCTTCCGTGCCGGAATTGACCATTCGGACAATTTCGATTGACGACACGAATTTTTTTATTAACACGGCGAGTTCGATTTCCTTTTCATTGCTCGCGCCAAAACTCGTTCCCGACAAAGCCGTTTCGCGCACGGCTTCAATCACTCTTTCGTGTGCGTGTCCCAAAATCATCGGTCCCCACGAACCGATATAATCAATAAATTCGTTATTATCAACGTCCGTCAACTTCGCGCCCTTCGCCGATTTAATATAAAGCGGATCGCGCCCGACCGACTTAAACGCCCGCACCGGCGAATTTACGCCGCCCGGAATATGTTTCTGCGCTTCGGCAAATAACTGACTGCTTTTTTCTGTATTCATTTTTTGTAAGGGCGATCCCTTGTGGTCGCCCGTCTATTTTTCGCTTCGCTCATTGGGCGAGGATAAACCATCGCCCCTACAATAATTTTATCGCTTCCTTCGCAAAATAAGTAATAATCACGTCTGCGCCCGCGCGTTTGATTGCCGTCAGAGTTTCCATCATCACTTTTTCGCCGTCAATCCAGCCGCGTTCAGCCGCCGCTTTAATCATAGAATATTCGCCGCTGACGTTGTAAGCCGCGATTGGTAAATTAAAATTTTCTTTCGCGCGGCGAATAATGTCGAGATACGAAAGCGCGGGTTTGACCATCACGATGTCCGCGCCTTCCTGAATATCGAGCGCGATTTCGCGCATCGCTTCGTCCGCGTTGCCGTAATCCATTTGATAAGATTTGCGGTCGCCGAACTGCGGCGCGGATTCTGCCGCTTCACGAAACGGACCGTAAAACGCCGACGCAAATTTCGCCGAATAAGCCATAATCGGCGTTTCGTGAAAACCGTTTTCGTCCAAAACTTTGCGAATCGCGCCGACGCGCCCGTCCATCATATCGGACGGCGCAATAATATCCGCACCATTTTCCGCGTGCGTCAAGGCTTGTTTCGCCAGCAGTTCGAGCGTTTCATCATTAACAACCGATTCGTTTTCAATCACCCCGCAATGCCCGTGCGAAGTGTATTCGCACAAACAAACGTCCGTAATTACGAGGATTTCAGGAAAATTCTTCTTTATTTCACGCGACGCTTTCTGCACGATTCCGTCCGAAGCGTAACCGGATGAGCCGACCTCATCCTTAAAATCAGGAATCCCGAACAACAAAACCGCATTAATACCAAGCGTCAAAAGTTCTTCGCATTCAAGCAAAACATTATCAGTCGAAAGCTGAAAAATATTCGGCATCGAAGAAATTTCGCGCTTCACATTCGCTCCTTCTGCGACAAAAAGCGGGAAAATAAAATCGTTCTTCGTCAAATGCGTTTCACGAAACATATCGCGCAAACCCACAGTTTTACGAAGTCGCCGCAGACGAGAAACGGGGAAATTCGGTAAATTAAAATTACTCATTTGTTTTTAGCCGCGAACAAATACAAAAGGAACACGAAAAAGAGAAGAAAATTAGCCACAGATGAACACAGATGAACATAGATAAAAACAGATAAATGCAGACAAAATCAAAAAGATTTCATCGGTTTTATCTGTTAAAAATCTGTGTCTATCTGTGTTCATTTGTGGCTAAATAATGTGTTATTCTTTTCTCATTTCGTGTCTTTTTCGTGTTTGTTCGCGGCTAATAATTCTTCAATCTCGTCAGCAGTTTTGTAAGCGTTTTTTACGCAGTCACCGACGGAGATTCCTTTGTAAAAATTACTGCAAAAGTAGATTCCTTTGTTTTTACGTTCAAATTCTTTGATGCCGTTTTCAATCTTTTCATAACCCAAAAGATATTGCGGAATCGCCTTTCGCCAGCGTTTGATGTGCCTAAATTTAGGTTTTGAACGCAAACCTAAAATACTGTTTAGCTCATTAAACACAATCTCAAACAATTCTTCGTCCGGCATTTCAAAAAGTTCCGCGTTCCGCGCACCACCGACAAAGGTCGTTAATAAATGATAACCGTCTGGTGAGCGATTCTCAAAAACGGCGGAATTCCAGATCGTTCCCAAAATTTTGCGGCGTTCCGAACTTGGCACTAAAAAGCCGAAACCGTCGAGATTTTGCGCGAGATTTTCGTGTTTCACGCCAAAAAAGACCATCGCAATCGGCGGATAATAAATGTTTACGAGTTGTGCGCTCAAGTTTGTATCCGTATTTTCAATTAATTTTGCGGCGGCTTCGGCGGGCGTGGAAATTATCAAAGCGTCGAAAATGTTTTCATCGAAATCAGTTTTAACGCGCCATTTTCCGTCCGAAGTTTTTTCGATTTGCGTAACTTCGGTGTTTGTCCTAACGCTTTCACCCAAATTTTCGGCGAGTTTGTCAGTCAAAATCTGCACACCATTTACAAAAGAAAATGTGCGCGGAAAATCCGCATCGGCTTTTTCGGTTTTTGAACGAAGCGAACCGATCAGCAAACTTCCGTATTCTTTTTCCAATTCATAAAGTCGCGGAAACGCCGCTTTGACGCTCAGATTTTCGGGGTTTCCCGCATAAATTCCCGCGATAAACGGATCAGCCGCTTTCTCAACGATTTCGCGTCCCAAACGCCGTTCAAAAAATTCGGCGACCGATTCACTCGGCGGTGATTTCGATGTGATAAATGGTTCTTTCAAAAGCCGCAGTTTCGCCTTCCAGCTAAAAAAATCGTCCGCCGCCATTTTCGTAAATGCCATCGGCAGAGATTTGAGCCTGCCGTTTTGCAAAACATAGCGTTTTTTATTCACCGCATTCGCCGCAATAACTTCGGTCTCTAATTTCAGGGATTTAATCAAATCAACTAAACGCGGAGATTTCAGCAAACTGTTCGGCGCATATTCGATTA
>JALYQJ010000053.1 GCA_030855875.1 Acidobacteriota bacterium | reverse complement strand
GCGGCGGACAGACTTTCGGACTCGGAGCGCAGACGATACTGACGGTGGATTTCACGGTGGCGGCGAATCCGCCGGCGACGACACAGTTGAGTTTGACGAGCATTTTCGTCTCGAGCGTGACGGGGAGCAGTCTGCCGACATCTACAACATCGGCGACGATTCTGGTCGGACCGACGGCAGCCGGAGCGGAGATCGGCGGGCGGATAGTGACGGCACAAGGACGCGGAGTATCACGGGCGCAAGTGAAATTAACCGATCAGAACGGAGAAGTCAGATACGCGCTGACGAATGCGTTCGGCTATTATCGGTTTGAAGATGCGGCGGTCGGACAAACTTATGTGATCAGTGCCGAACACAAACGCTATCGGTTTGAATCAAAAGTTCTTTCAATGAACAACAGTATGAGTGACGTTAATTTTATTGCTTCTGCAGTCCTCTTTAAAGATAGACCTTGAAGCTTGAAAATCGGATTTTACATACCAAAAAAAAATCGGACATTATTTTAATAATTTTCGATTTTTTTATTATTTGATAATTTTAAGCAAAGATAATACAAATTCGTGATTTAAATTCGTGTGTAATAGTCTGCTGCTTGCTCGCTTTTTTTTGACTCGAATATTCGGCAACGCGCCAATTTTAATTTTTGCGCCCGAAACTTGATTGAAGTCGCTAAAACGCCCAAGCCGTAACGGACGCTGCGCTGAAAATTGATTGAGGAGGCTTCGGGGAAATATCGCGCCGGACAGGAAATCTCGCCTAGATTAAATCCGAAATAGATTGCCTGCGCCAGCATTTCGTTGTCAAAAACAAAATCGTCCGAGTTGGCTTCGAGCGGCAGAGTTTCAAGAATTTCGCGCCGGAAGCCGCGAAATCCGGTGTGATATTCCGAAAGTTTATAGTCCAAAAGCAGATTCTGAAACGCCGTCAACAGGCGATTGGAAACGTATTTGTAAAGCGGCATTCCGCCCGCGAGCGCACCTTTGCCCAAAATGCGCGAACCTAAAACCGCGTCGTATTCTCCCGAAGCCAACATCGCCGCCATCGGTGCAATCAGGCGCGGCGAATATTGATAATCGGGATGCAGCATAATAATTATGTCTGCGCGGCGTTTTAGTGCTTCGCGGTAACAGGTTTTTTGATTTCTGCCGTAACCGAAATTGCTCTGGTGTTGAAAAGTCGTTAATTTTAATTCGCGTGAAAGTGCGATTGTTTCGTCCGCACTCGCGTCATCAACAAGCAGGATTTCGTCAACAATATCGCGCGGAATTTCTTCCACCGTTCGCAGCAAAGTCCGCGCCGCGTTATAAGCCGGTAAAACAACGATTATTTTTTGATTGTTAAGCAAGATTATTTTAAGTTTCTGATTTATTTTGTTCGCAGAATCCGGCAAGAAGTCCGATCAAAATCCACAAATGCCGTGCGTCCTCAAACGAACCGGCTAAACCTTGATACAAAAACGCGCTGAGAAATGCGACTCCCAACCCGATTTTGATAACAGAATGCGGATTATCTAATGTTTCAATCGGCAAGAAACATTTACACAAAAAAATTACCAATAAAATAAACGCCGTGAGACCAATAAATCCGGTTTGCACCGCGACGCTCAAAAATGTATTGTGCGCGTCGGACAAAAAATGCGGTTCGTCGGAAAGCGTAGTATACATCAGCGAAGCTGCTTCCGCGTTCAAACCGCTGCCGAAAACGGGGTTCTCTTTGACAGTTTCAATCGCCTGTTGCCAGATGAGCGGTCGCGCCGCCGGCTCGATTGTGTAATTGACGACGGGCAAACGCCAATCCGAATCGGTATTTGCCGTGTCGGGATGAACGACTGTTGCCGCAAAAAAGGCAATTGCCAAAAACGCGCCGATCAAAAGCGAAACGAATGCGAAACGACGTTTTTCGGACTTTCGATATTTCGCCCAATTCCACAAACCTTGCGCTAGAAACATTCCGCCGAGTCCGGGCGAAAATGTGAAAAATGCGGCGAACCAGATTCCGCTCTGCAAAATCTTTGACGGCATTTTTTTTAACCAGCCGAGACGGTCGGCGATCAAAGTCAACATCAAACTGACGCTCAGATAATTGCAAGCCATATTCG